>JBPOHP010000013.1:0-4823 GCA_052035445.1 Candidatus Magasanikiibacteriota bacterium | reverse complement strand
ATGAAAATTATGTCAAAACCGTACTATGTCTACATTCTTACCAACACTCGCCATACGGTTTTATACATCGGTGTGACAAATAATTTGATTCGTCGTTTGGTAGAGCACAAAGAAGGTGTGGGAAACGGGAGCGAATTTACGAAGAGATATAATCTTACAAAATTAGTTCACTACGAAACGTATGATGACGTCCGTGACGTAATCGCAAGGGAAAAACAGTTGAAAGGTGGGTCGAGGAAGAAAAAGGAGGAATTGATTCTAAAAAGTAATCCTGAGTGGAAAGATTTGGGAGTGAAGTTGTTCTTATAAAATTGTTATTACGAATACTTGTTTACACGGTGTCATTGCGAGGACGGAGTCCCGATTCAAATCGGGACGGAGGACGAAGCAATCTCGTTGCATTACCTCGATGCTTACTAACAGAGCCCGAGGTAGTCCAGTGAGATTGCTTCGTCGCTCTCCCGACTGTGGTCGGGATCGCTTCTCGCAATGACATGTATATAAAAATTAATAAATTTTTCTAATGTATATTTTATGTCCAAAGTCCTCGGAATCGATCTCGGTACAACCAATTCATGCATGTCCATCATCGAAGGTGGGCAACCAAAAGTGTTAGAAAACAAAGAAGGGGCGCGCACCACGCCGTCGATGATTGCGACGTCGAAAAGCGGCGAGCGTCTTGTGGGGCAGCTTGCCAAACGTCAGGCGGTAACTAACCCAGAAAATACGTTGTACTCAATCAAGCGTTTGATTGGCCGCAAATGGGATGATGCTGAAGTGCAGCGCGATCTCAAACTCATGCCGTACAAAATTGTTAAATCCGGCGAAGGTGTAAAAATCGTAATGGGTGGCAAGGAATACTCGCCACAAGAAATTTCGGCCATGGTTTTGCAGAAACTCAAAGCTGATGCCGAAGAGCGCGTTGGAGAAAAAATCACCGAAGCAGTAATTACCGTACCAGCATACTTCGATGATGCTCAGCGCCAAGCCACCAAAGACGCTGGTGAAATCGCTGGCCTTAAAGTGCTCCGCATCATCAACGAACCAACCGCTGCTGCTTTGGCTTACGGTTTCGACAAAAAGAAAGATCAGAAAATCATGGTGTATGATCTTGGTGGTGGTACGTTCGATGTATCCGTACTCGAAGTAAGTGCTGACTCTGTGCAAGTACTCTCAACCAACGGTGATACCCACCTTGGTGGTGACGATTTTGATCAGATCATCATTCGCTACATTCAGGATGAATTCAAAAAATCCGAAGGCATCGATCTTGGCCGCGATCCGCTCGCTTTGCAGCGTATTAAAGAAGCAGCTGAAAAAGCAAAAATTGAACTCTCGACGGCTCAAGAGTCAGAAATTAACCAGCCGTTCATCACCTCAGACGCTACTGGTCCAAAACATTTGGTCATGAAAATTACTCGCGCCAAACTCGAAGAGTTGGTAGGGGATTTGGTAAAGAAAACCATGGAACCGGTCAAACGCGCGCTCGAAGATGCCAAGCTTTCAACCAGCCAGATTGATGAAATCGTGATGGTTGGTGGTATGACGCGCATGCCGCTCGTCTATAATTCTGTCGAAAAATTCTTCGGCAAAAAACCAAATATTACCGTTAACCCCGATGAAGTAGTAGCAGTTGGTGCAGCCGTACAGGGTGGCGTACTCCGTGGTGATGTAAAAGATGTTCTCTTGCTTGATGTAACGCCGCTCTCGCTTGGTATTGAAACTATGGGCAGTGTAATGACTAAGCTTATTGAACGCAACACCACGATTCCAGCGAGCAAATCACAGGTCTTTTCGACCGCTTCAGATAATCAGCCAAGTGTTGAAATCCACGTGCTCCAGGGTGAGCGCCCGATGGCTGGAGACAACAAAACACTCGGACGCTTTATCCTCGGTGACATTCCGCCAGCTCCACGCGGTGTACCGCAGGTTGAAGTGACGTTTGATATTGATGCTAACGGTATTTTGAACGTAAAAGCAAAAGACAAAGCAACCGGCAAAGAACAATCAGTACGTATCGAAGCCTCGAGCGGCCTTTCCAAAGAAGAGGTGGAGCGTATGAAAAAAGATGCCGAAGCGCACGCCGGCGAAGACAAAAAGAAACAAGAGCTGATCGAAGCGCGCAACATTGCCGATACCATGATCTACACCACCGAAAAAATGATGAAAGATGTAGAAGATAAAAAGATTGCCAGCGTAACCGAAGAAGAGAAAAAGAAAGTGCAAGAAGGTTTGGCAAAAGTTAAAGAAGTGAAAGACAAAGAAGATATTGAAGCGATGAAAAAAGCTGTTGACGAACTTTCGACGGTTGCGCAGGCTGTGGGCACGAAGATGTACCAGCAAGAGCAGCAGAATAAATCCTCCTCCGCTCCTGAGGAAGCTACGGCGGACAAGGCAGACGAGCCAAAGAAAGCTGAGGGGCCGATTGAAGGAGAGGTGGTGAAATAATTTTCACGTTCAGACAGACTAACCCTGTGCGCGGCACGGGGTTAGGTGTTTGAAGAAATTGATTCTACGTGTATGCCCAAAAAACACCTTCTCGTCGGTTCACTCGTTATCGCAATCTTTATTTTTATCGCCGGCTACCGCACCGCCTCTTATTTTGCTCATGTCCGCGAGCTCGAGGCTGCTCAAGCATTACAACCAACTGCTGAGTCTGTTTTGATTGCGCTCAAAGGTCAAGGCTTTCTCATTACTCAGACCTATCTTTTTAATCAATCAGTCACGATTGATCACACGAGCGGCTCGTTTTTTAAAGATTTATTTTGGAATCAGATTGTTTCGGCTACGGCCAATATCAAGATAAGCTCTGGTGTTGATCTATCTCAGCTCACCGCTGCTGATATCGAACAAAACGGAACAAAAATTACTATTTCCCTCCCGCTACCGACGCGGTATAGTACAGAAGTTATCGGCGCCGTGAATGTGCAGAATAAACAAAACGTTTTAAAGAGATTGCTAGATAGTGATGATGGGTATAACCAAGCCCTCGCAGCGCTTAAAACAGAGGCAGAAAAAACTGCCGAGACTCCCGAACTACGGCAAGAAATTCAACGTCAGACCGAAGAAGAAATTACCCGTCTCGTTCATTTGCTTAAACCTACTAGTGACGTGACTATTGTTTACAAATAATTGCCCTATGTCCAAAGATTACTATAAAATTCTCGGTGTTGAAAAAAATGCTTCGGCCGATGATATTAAAAAGGCTTTTAAAAAAGCTGCTTTGCAATATCACCCGGATCGTCCTACTGGTGATGAAAAAAAATTTAAAGAGATCAACGAAGCATATCAAGTATTGAATGATACTGAAAAACGAAAACGGTACGATCAGTTCGGCTCTGATTTTGAACAACAAGGCGGTGGATTTGGTGGTGGTGGAATGAATTGTGAAGATTTTATGCGGGCAACTCGGGGTCAAGGTGGCCAGGGTGGCGGTTTTAATTTTAATTTTGGTGACATTGATTTGGGTGATCTGTTTGGGTTTGGTGGCGGCGGAGGGCGAGGTGGTCGGGCAGCGCGGGGTAGCGATATTCAGGTTGACATCGAACTTGATTTTAATGAGGCGGCGTTTGGTGTTGAGAAAGAAATTAGTTTACGCAAGCAAGACACCTGCGAAGTGTGTACCGGCTCTGGGGCCGAACCCGGAAGTAAAATGGAGCAGTGTGGAACCTGCCATGGTCGCGGGCAAGTAACCCAGAATCAGCGAACATTTTTAGGTACCATGCAGACGGTTGCCACCTGCCCAACCTGCCAGGGCAGGGGAGAGCATTCGAGTAAAAAATGTAAACACTGTGGTGGTGACGGGATCTTGGCGAAAAGTGTCAAGCACCAAGTCAAGATTCCCGGTGGTATCGATGACGGACAATCACTTCGTCTCACGGGCCTCGGTGAGGCTGCGCCACACGGTGTGGGTAAGGGAGACTTGTACGTAGTTGTGCATCTCAAACCATCTAAAATGTTTCGTCGCGAAGGTTTTGATGTCTATACAAAAAAAACCATTACGTTTCCGCAGGCAGTCCTCGGCGATACCGTAGAAGTAGAGTCGTTTGATGGTATTCTCAAAATTGTAATTCCCGAAGGCACGGAGCATGGGCAATTGATTCGACTTAAGAATCATGGAACACATATACTTAACAAGGCGAATGCCCGCGGTGATTTATATGTGGAAATTGCTCTCGCCGTACCGCGAAAAGTGAGTAAAGAAACTAAGAAAGTGCTGGAGGAGCTCAAAAAATTGCTGTAGTATCCTTGCCGACGTTAACAACAAACCCCTTGACTTTTTTGCTGGAATAAAAGAGAATCTCCTGTATTAGTAATTTTTTTTATGAGTATGGCTCATCAACGATTTATCGCCGGTTTAGCACTCTGTGCTATTGTTTCGTTATCAGTACCGTTACCGAGTTTAGCGGTCAGCGCACCATCAGCCCAAACGATTTTGAAGCAGTCGTTTGCGAATCTTGAGAAAGCTTCTTCGTATGATGTAAACGGTTCAATTGGTATTGTTTTGCCGCAGAGTAGCCGTTCCCAAATTGTAAGTGATGATTTCGGGCAGTATCTCATTAGTGGTAAAGAACTTCGCGCTTACTTCAACGGGTCGGTTGATAAAAAAACTGACGCTTATCAATTTACTGCCACTTCATACAACACGAAGACAGGAGAATCTCCGCGAATCGATGTTGTTGGTAACAAGAAAGGCCTTGTTAATTTTCGTGTTGGCGGCATTACCCAGATCGGTCTCGATCCCGCCAAAGATTCATCGTTAATCAAATATCTTGATACGTGGATTAGAATCGACTCGCAAAGTTTTCCGGGCATGATGAGTC
>JBPOHP010000044.1:0-10272 GCA_052035445.1 Candidatus Magasanikiibacteriota bacterium | reverse complement strand
AGCACTCACATTTTCTCCAGCAATTTCATTTGTTATCACTTGTGAAAATCAAGCCGAGATTGATCATTATTGGGATAATTTATCGGCCGATCCCGCATCAGAACAATGCGGCTGGCTCAAAGACAAGTTTGGACTCTCCTGGCAAGTAATCCCCTCTCTGCTCGGCAAACTGATGAGCGATCCGGATAGTGCAAAATCGGCGCGGGTCATGGCCGCCATGCTCAGTATGAAAAAAATCATACTTGCTGATCTAGAAAAAGCCTACCACCAAACATAACTTCTCTATGCTCCCATTTTTTTATCGCCTACCGCACAACGCACTCCAGTGTTTCAGTCGTCGTTATCTCCCCTTTCACGCGCTCGCCTGCGGGTTAACGTACGTGTTCGTGGTAACTGGTTTTGACGGCTGGTATTTTTCGTTTTTTTTGAACAGTCTTATCAAGACGGTTCTCTTTCCGGCGGTCGTGCTTGGTTTTTTTGTTCCGGTCTTTACACCGTTTATACTCTGGATTGCCGGCACTATCACCAAAAGCATTCGTCTTGCAACTACTGGCTTTGCACTCGGTCAGACTGGTTTTCTTGGTCTTATACTGTCGTTTCTCTACAAAGCACTTACCGGTCGCGCACATCCAAGCACAGTGACCGATATGAGTCAGGTATTCAATTTCGGTTTTTTGCGTGGCGGTGTATTTTGGGGATGGCCATCATCCCATACCACCGTTGCTTTCGCAGTCGGGCTTACCCTCTACACACTCTACCCCGATAAAAAATGGATCCGCTACCTCGCGCTTTCATACGCTTTCTATGTTGGGCTTGGAGTTTCCATGAGCATTCATTGGTTCTCAGATTTCGTGGCTGGCGCGATGTTTGGATCGTTGGTTGGGATAACGGTTGGACGAGCGTTTTATCAAAAATATCAGACCGAAATTTCTCAAACAAAAAAACCAGATAGTGCTACCGTCTCGTAAAGACGGTACCCCTATCTGGCACTATCACACCCTCAAAAAATTCTTACCGACACGCCACGCGGTAACTATCCAGACTCTGGTTTTTGATGAGCGTATCAAAACCGTGGGCGTTTGCTACCGGACAGACCGCATCAAATGTGCCTTGGTATTCGATACCAAGCACTGGCTTGCCCGTAAGAATAAACGGGGTCAGTATATAGTAATTTTTAATCTAAAAAATTCACTATCGACAGCTCAAGACCCGAGCTGTCACTGTCCGCTTGCCCAAATGATCTTGATCAATCCAGCCATAGAGCGCGCTATGGTTTTTGGCATCCCAAGCGATGAGCGGCAGACGAGCGGCGAGAGTAGTTGTGACTGAAAGATTAAAATCTGACACGCCAGAACGATTATATAATGCAACTCCAGCCATGCGTGACGAAAAATTATACGTCGCCGCCAAGTAACCTCCAGGAACAGGCTGGAGATCAGTTATGTCCGGGGAAAGATTCAAAGAATTGATCGTCACCCCTTGAGCATTAACTGAAGCCAAATAATTTCCGTTATCTCCGGTGTTAAGCCAGGCGACGGTAAAGCGGTCGGCCTCAGCAAAGAAATTCCAGACGATGAAATAGTAATTTTGTCTCGACATGTTCGCGAGTGGTCCAGCGATATCGTATGTTTGCCAACTATCAACAGTAGAAGTGCGGATAGCGAGGGTGAGATAGGCTGATTTATTGGAAGTAAACCGCTGTACGAGCACACCCGTGGCTTTACCTAACCGAGCGACCCCCAGCACCTGTCCACACTGACTCTCTGGTATCTGGAACGAGCCAAACGGTTTTGGATAATCACCTTGAGCCGTACCAACTGTTGAAACGGTGTACGAGATACTATTGTTGAACGTATTACACTGCTGACTTGCCAGATACCCTTGCTTTCCAACCCACGTGCCGGCAGGAAAACCGGGTAGGGATAGATCAGTTTTGGAACGATAGACGCCTAGATAACGCCCATTTTTATCGAGTCGAACAAGCCCGAGCTTCCATCCAGCATCAGTGTAATTCCAGCCGGACATCAGATAACCGAAGTTAGTCGAAAGGAGCATATCGACACGGTTGTCTCCCGCCGGGGTCGGCACAAGTGGTGCAGACTGAGCAAAACGACTCTGCCGGACTTTTTTTCCCGTAACGGCGTTATAGGCCTGGCCCAGAATTTTACCCTGCTCTTCAGCAGCCAAAAGAAATCGACCATTACTTGCAGAAACATTGAGTGTTTCTCCCAAACCAAGGCTGTCTTCAGTTATGATTCGACACGATGTCAGAGGCTTCTGCGCTGCCGCTCGAGCAACCAAAACTGAGCTGAAAAAAAATCCTACCAATGACATGATTACTATCAAAAATATATTTCTCATAATCCTGCTCATATCTTTTTAATTTTTTTAAAACAATCTGTTTGGGATATAGTAAAATTCTATTTTTGACCTGTCAATAAATCAACTACATTTCTACAAAAATACTAACCCGTGTTTGAAATCCTTTTATAGGTAACTCACCCACACTCTCCATTAGCACTTGGTCGATCTCCTGGGCCGTCAGATAACAACACACATATCACAACTCCTACCGACACGACAGTCGAAAAAAACCACTAAACCCGACACATCTGTTCCTGTCACGCCAACCCATCACAACCCACGTGTCTCATGCACGCTCATCAAAAAAATACAAAACTGTTTAACAAAAAACCACCGCTTCGATCAATAAACGATCGTGACGGTGGCACACAACTACACGCTCTTCTACTAAGGCATAACGGAAATTTCTTGAAGAACGTGTTTGAACAGCATATCGTAGTGCAGATTAGACTTGAGCCCACGATGAGTCTCGCGACTCAACCTCCACGTCAGCTTCAACATTTCAGCGGTAGCTTTTCCAGTTGTAGCAACCGGTACTACGTGGTGTCCCGCGTCTCTATACTTTATGTAGCGATCAATTTCTTGATTCGAACCGGCAAGAAATATAATCGCGCAGGGAGGGGTCGGCAAAAGCACATCAGGAGACCGTGTGAACACTACCTGATCCATGACATGCTCCAAGCGAGTTTCTCGGTTTTTAAGGCCGAAGTCGAGCAGCCCCTGACCCACTTCATTGACTTCAAGACGAATCTCAAAAATCGGATTATCAAAGACTGCCTCAAAGAGGCCGAGAAACGCCTGACTTATCGCCCGCTCATCACAAGATGCACCGCCGTAGCGCACATCATTTTGTGCCGGCACGTTACAAACAACACCTAGAATTTTTTTAGACATTGCCCCCCTCTTTTTTTACGATCTTGGTGTTAACTTAGCATTTTTGGCCTAATGGCAAAAAGTAATGCTAAAAATCGTGGCAGTATAAAAAAATAACCCTCCCGATCACTCAGGAGGGCCTGCTCAACAGCAGGATTTGGTTGTCGTTAGTTCAGGACGGCATGTCCCGTGACCGGGACGAAGGGATCGCACGGCAACCCTTCGCGGGTGCCGTCACTCCACGTACATCCAACCAACATTGTCGAGATGCCGGGCACTCCGACACCAATGGTGAAGGCGCTGGTAGTATTGAACAAGGCGGAGAATGTCCGTGCATTCTGTACGCCGGTCGACACAGAGACACCACGCGTCCCGCTGAGCGAAAACTCGAGTGGCGCATCTTTGATCTGTCCATGATCGCCGAGCACATCGGAATATCCGACTGCCACGTTGCTGCCGAGCGAACCGGGGCTCGAGGGATCGGTGACGCGGATGGCATAGGGTAGCGTGGCGCCGTTTCCAATATACTTCATCCCAGCGGTCGCCCAATCGATCGAGACAGTGTCCATAACGATCTGCTCATGTGGCATGCCTTGAGCAACCACCTCGTAGCCGCTCACCACCACAAGCGGCCCCAAAGCGCTGGTGGAATAGCCGTTCGGTACCGTTGCTGCCGACTTGATCGAAGCGGGAATGGCGCGAAACAAGCTGTAGACCGGACCCTCGATCGAAAGCGGCGCATGCAGAATGACTTCGGGAAACCCAACCTCTCGGTAGGTGTAACCGGTGATTTCTACCTGCGCGTTGATCTGCTGACCCTTGGTGTGCAGACCGGTCAACCGAAGATTGTCCCACGTGTTCGCGTTCGCACGAATTGCGGCCGTAAATTCTTGACCCGGAAGCAGGGTTAAGGGGTTTGGCCCGACCGAAAAACTGGCCATATACACGCCGGATAGGTCGCCGGGCTTGAAGTTCTGGGCAGACCCCAAGGTAGTTGCACCAATGTTGAACGTATAATCAAGGAAGGCGTTTGGTGCCCCACCACGTTCGTTACCAGCGGTCACTCGCACATCGACCGACAGAATCTCGATGTTGCCGGCAGACACATTCTTGATCACACCGTTTGCCAGGTTGACACCGAGGGTGCCCATAGGGATCGGCTGGCCGAGCGGCAGAGTAGGTCCGGGCACCATCATGGCCGGCAGCCCATCATTCGGCGCCCCGGTCGTCACAACTCCTTCGCCGCAACCAACCAAGAGACCGAGACCCAGCGAGCACAGCAGAGCAGTCGTCTTTCGCATGAAATCCTCCAAGGTTTGAAAAAAACACCGTACCACACGGCGTCGCACTAATAGTACCATATTTTAGCAGTTTTGTCAAGACTATGATGAGGTTATTTTTAGGAGAGCTATCAACAAAAAATGAGTATACGATCATGCTCTATTCTGATGAAGTCTGCTATACTACCCTCATATGAAAAAACCTACCTCTTCACCACTTACCAAACTTTTCTCCCCTGCCTCAATCGCCGTCGTCGGGGCTTCGCGCGATGAGCACAAACTTGGCACCATTGTCTTGCGCAATATTATGCAGGGTGGATTTACGGGCACGCTATTCCCCATCAATCCGCAAGCGACCTCGATTTTAAACATTCCCTGTTACGCGCAGTATGCCGATATTCCTGTCGTACCAGACCTCGCAATCATTGCTATTCCCGCAGCGTATATTTTGAACACCATCGAAGACATTGCGCGTAAGGGCACCACACATCTGGTCATATTAAGCGCCGGTTTTAAAGAAATTGGCGCAGACGGTGCCAAACTCGAAGCCGAGCTGGTACGCCGTGCAAAAAAACATGGTCTCACCATCATTGGGCCAAACTGCCTGGGATTTACCCATTCAGAACATCATCTGAATGCGACGTTTGCCAAAACCAATCTCGCGCTTGGTTCAACCCGATTTATTCTCCAATCCGGCGCACTAGCAAGTAGTCTATTTAACTGGGCAGAAAGCACCGACATCGGCCTCGGTACCTGCGTCACCCTCGGTAACAAAGCCGTCATCAACGAAAGCGACATTTTGGAATATTGGGAACGCACCACTCCCCCGCTCACCCCCGCCGAACAAGAAGCACACTACACCCAAGGCCTCTCTGGGCTCCAACCGATCGGGCTCTACCTCGAATCACTGAGCGATGGCCGACGCCTCGTAAAAACCGCTCGCCGGATTGCAGCCCATAATCCCGTGTTCATCCTCAAACCGGGCCGGTCTGACGCCGCCAAACGCGCCATGCGTTCGCACACGGGCTCACTCGCCGGCGACGACACCGTACTCGTTGAAGCGCTGCACGAAGCCGGCATTATCCGTTGTAAAGGATTTGAAGATTTTTTCGATCTCACCCGCCTCGCAACCTGGGAACTGCCGCCAAGCGGTCCACGCGTTGCCGTCGTGTCGAATGCCGGCGGCCCGGCGGTTGTTTCGGCTGATACTATTGATCACGAAGGGCTAGAACTCGCCACACTTTCGGACGCAACCCATGCGCTCTTGGCTGCTCAACTACCCAGTTCAGCGAGTATTTTAAATCCGGTTGATGTGCTCGGTGATGCTCCAGCCGAACGCTACCAAACCGCACTCGAAGCCGTGCTCTCTGAGCCAACGGTGGACGCCGTGGTGGTACTCCTTACCCCACAGGTGATGACCGAGATCGAAGCAACAGCGACCACGATCGTGGACGTAGCCAAAAAATTCCGCAAAACCGTGGTCTGTTCATTTATGGGCGGCACTGAAATGGCCGATGCCGAACGCGTGCTCAATCGTTTTCGGATTCCGTCGTTTCGCTATCCAGAGCGCGCGATTTGGGCGCTTGGTCGGATGTGGTGGTGGCAAGCCTGGCGCACCAAAAAACCAGTTCGCTCGGCCCACAAGATTGTTCTCACCCCCAAAAAATTGGAACCGGTTACAACTACAGCACTCCACCCCCGTACCACCGACGCGCTCCTCAAAAAAATCGGGCTCAAAATCCCGCCCTCACTCATGTGCACCAATCTGCTGGCGGCTGAAAAATTTTTACACAAATACCAAAAAATCGTCCTTAAAATTGCTTCTACCCATCTTTTGCACAAACGCGATACGGGCGGGGTGGTCACAGGCATCACGACAAAAACTGCTCTCCGCCAGGCCTGGAAACAGCTCGAACATCATGTGGACGACTTACGCGTTCGTGGTGATAACGACGCCTGTTTCCATGTGCAGCAACAGATTGCGGGCGGTATCGAGCTCATCGTCGGCATAACCCGCGATGCGAATTTTGGACTCGTCACCATGTTTGGCGCGGGTGGTACGCTGGTTGAATTACTCAACGATCACAATTTGCATCTTTTGCCCATGAAACCGGACGAAATTCATGAATTTATCAAACGCTCTAACCTCTACCCCATTCTGACCGGCTACCGCGGCGGCCCAGTCTACGCTGTTAAAAAACTCGAGCAGCTCATTGCTCGCTTAGCAGAGGCTATGCAAACAGCTGACGGGAAAAAACTGGCTGAACTTGAAATCAATCCCGTGATTTTGACTGAAAAAGAAGCCTGGGCAGTGGACGGAAAAGCACTTTTACTATGACCCCTCTCATCATCACCATCGGCGGCGAAGCCGGCTTCGGCATCATGTCAAGCGCGCTGACCCTCGCCAAACTTGCCACCCGCTCGGGGTACGAACTTTTTTCGTACAGCGAATACCCCTCGATCATCCGCGGCGGGCACAATGCGGTTCAGCTCGCGATTAGTACTACCCCGGTACGCGCGCCCTACCAGCATATTGATATTTTGATCGCACTAAACCAAGATACCATCACCCGACACGCATCAGCGCTCACGAGCGCAAGTTTGATCATTCACGATGGCGAACAAAAACTTGATTTCAGCGCCCTGCCCCGCACCGTAACGAGAATCCCGGTTCCACTGAACCACCTCGCGCGCACGATCGGCGGCACCATCATCATGCGCAATTCAGTCGCTCTCGGCACACTCGTTGCTCTCACCGGCGCAAAACTGAGCACCCTCACCACTCTGCTCGACGAAGAATTTATCAAAAAAAATCCAGATCTGGCCGAGCGCAACAAAAAAACCGCTCAGGCCGGGTATGATTTTGTCCGTGAACATTTTTCACACCTCATCACACCGCGTCTCGCCCCACAACGTTCGGCAGCAAAAAAACTCGTCGTTACCGGCAACGAAGCTGCAGCACTTGGTGCGATCGCCGCCGGAATGCAATTCGCCAGTGTTTACCCCATGACTCCGACGTCGGCGATTTTGCACACCCTCGCCCCGCTCCAAGAGCAGTACGGTTTTATCTACGAACAACCCGAAGACGAAATTGCCGCGCTCACCATGGCGATCGGCGCTTCGTTTGGTGGCGCACGTTCACTCGTGGCAACCGCGGGCGGCGGATTCTGCCTCATGACCGAAGCGTATGGTTTGGCGGCCATGACCGAAACACCGGTCGTGATTATCGTTGGCATGCGCGGCGGACCGGCGACCGGTCTCCCTACCTGGACAGAACAGGCTGATCTGCAATTTGTGCTCCACGCGCATCAAGGTGAATTTACCCGCATCGTGCTTGCCCCCGGCGACACGGCCGAAGCGTTTGCAATGACGCGTGAGGCATTTAATCTCTCTGACCGGTATCAGACACCAGTGATTGTGCTCATGGACAAACATCTCTGTGAAAGTCAGCAAAGTACTATTCCGTTTACCACGGGCACGTATCGTATCGACCGCGGATCACTTTACAAAACTGCCAAACTCACGCCACCGTACGCACGCTACGCACTCACCGCGAACGGCATTTCACCGCGGGCATTCCCCGGGAGCGGACACCATATTTTGGCCAATTCTGATGAACATACCGAATACGGATTTTCGAGCGAGGACGCGGCCAATCGCGAACAGATGATGAAAAAACGATTACAGAAAGAAGCAGTCTGTGCAAAAAACGATCTCCCCGACCCCACCATCTACGGCCCAAAAAATGCCAAACTCACCCTCATCTGCTGGGGCAGTACGAAAGGCACACTTCTTGAAGCTATTCAACATATTCCACACGTCAACGTGCTTCACCTCACCTGGCTTTCGCCCTTCCCAACTGCGTTTGTCAAAAAAGTACTGTCACGCGGCCACCATGTCGCAACGGTTGAACTGAATATGACCGGACAGCTAAACGCGCTCATTGCCGAAAAAACCGGAATTCAGATTAAAGACTCTGTTTGCAAATCAGACGGTCGACCGTTTTTTGTCGAAGAGTTACACCAACGCATTAATGATCTTCTTCGTTCTTATGGCCTCAACTCCAAACGCCCAACTCACAACCGCCGAGCTTAACACCTCCGAAACCTGCACCTGGTGCCCGGGGTGCGGAGATTTTGCTATCTGGACAGCGCTCAAACACGCTGCCCGTGAACACGGCTGGAACAACACCAATACCGCACTCGTGGCTGGCATTGGTTGCCATGGGCACCTGGTTAATTTTCTGAAACTCACGAGTTTTGAAGGTTTACACGGCCGCGCGATTCCTGTGGCCTCAGGCCTCAAAATGGCCAACCACGATCTGAATGTGTTTGTCATTACCGGCGACGGCGATTGTTTGTCTGAGGGCGGTAACCATCTTATTCATGCCGCGCGACGCAACCACGATCTCACCGTACTATTACACGACAACGCGCTGTACGCGCTCACGACCGGGCAAACATCGCCGCGCTCGCCCAAAGGATACAAATCTAAATCTACCCCGCACGGTTCGCTCGCTGAACCGATCCAACCACTGCACCTGGCCCTCGCCGCTGGCGCAACGTTTTTGGCTCGGTGCTACGCCGGCAACATCCCACAACTGACCAGCCTCATCGCCGCCGCCAATGCCCACCACGGATTCGCGATCATTCAGGTGTTGCAGCCCTGCGTCACCTTCAACCACATTTACACGCATCAGTTTTACCAAGAAAACGTCTACCAGCTTGACGCAACCTACGACCGTACCAACCGCGCTCTGGCACTACAAAAAACACTCGAATGGGATTTAAAAAAAATTCCGGTCGGAATTTTATACCAAGAGACACGTGCCACCTACGAAGAACAACTACCGCAACTTTCAAAAACTGCCCTCGTGAAACAAAAAAACTCAGCGCGCAATCTTGCGCCGGTTTTCAAACACTACTCATAAGTTTGTATGCAGATCGCCATCATCTACACCACCAACTCCGGTGCCACCTACCTGGTAGCCGAAGAAATCGCTCGCCTCCTGAAGCCGCATCACACTGCAACCCTCGTCCGAGCTGAAGACGCAACTACTGCTCATATAACTGAAAACGACCTCATCATTATGGGCTCACCAAGTTGGGATTCGCCAAGCAAAGAAGGCAGCCCAACACCACCCATGCTTGACCTCCTCAAACGACTGGGTACCATCGATCTAAACAACAAACCGTGCGCCGTCTTTGGGTGCGGCGATCATTCGTACACGCATTTTTGTGGAGCCGTCGATGATCTTGAGCTATTTGTACAAAACCACCACGGCCAACTCTGCGTACCACCGCTCAAAATTGATCATTATTTTGGTGATGAACAAGCGGCAAAAAAACATATTTCGGAATGGATCACACCACTCTTAAGCCGCAGTTAAAATAATTAAAATTCTGAAACAAAGTGCTTTTATGTTTTTCTTGCTGGTAACAAGCGCTATGATTGGGGCCTATGGCGGGCTGCTCGTCGCAATACCACTTCTCTTCAATATACCAATCTCCACACCAACATCGCGTAGTTGGCGCTCGATCGGCTCTATCATATCTGTCTCGTTTCTTGCTCTTGCGACAGCGACTTTACCAGCTGACCCGTGGTGGTCAAACCGATTATTGCATGCTGTTGGTGGTGGAGTATTGGCGAGCGTTGTGTGTTTTTTAGCCGTGCGTGACAGTAATGTTTCTCTAACTAAACTACAATTTTTTATCTTAAATTTTTTAATCGTTACCGCACTCGGCATAGTCAATGA
>JBPOHP010000008.1:0-5478 GCA_052035445.1 Candidatus Magasanikiibacteriota bacterium | reverse complement strand
CTGCCCCAGTAGTAACGGAGGAACAATGGTAACAAGTCCGGCTAATATCACGACCGCGGGCGTATAGTATTTTGCGAAACGATCGATGAATTCCTGGCTCGGGGCCTTAGCTTGCTGAGCCTGCTCGATCAACGTCACGATTTTTGAGAACGTCGAATTAGCGCTCGTTTTAACGACTTCGATTTCGAGATAACCGTTTTTATTCATCGTACCGGCAAAAACCGAATCGCCCTCTCGCTTGTCTTTGGGGATTGATTCACCCGTAATAGTCGCTTCATCAACCGCCGAACTTCCCGTTATCACTTTACCGTCGAGGGGAATAAGGTCACCAGGGCGCACGGATATTTTTTGACCGACTTGCACGTCCGCAACCGGCACCTTGGCCCCTGTCAAAAGCGTAGCAGTTTGCGGGGCAGTATGAAGAAGGGATTGTAAGGCTTTTTGCGAACGGCTTACGCCAAATTCTTCTAACGCTTCCGAGAGTGAGAAAAAGAAAATAACCGCGGCCGCTTCGGCCAGCTGGTTGATATAGAGCGCGCCTAAAGTGGCAATAACGACCAGAAAATCTATATTTAGGAATTTCTGTTTAATCAGGCCCCGCAGCGCACCGCGGACGACATAAATTCCACCCAGGATAATACTGACAACATAGAGAATGGTGACCGCAATTTGTGTAACGGGCAGGAGACTAAGCACAAAGGCAAGGCCGGTTGTAAGACCCGAAAGACCAGTCAGTATCTTTTTCAAATCAACAGATGTGGCTGACGGAGATTTTTTCCCGCAGCCGAAATCACAGCAGGTAGCAGTAGCATTTTCTGGATTCATACTAAAAGATGTTGTCCGTTAATTAATACTATATTGCTTATCCGATCAGAAAGAATCAAAACTCATAGAGAAAATACAGTATTTTTCTGTGCCACCAAGAAGAACGGTAAAGAAAGAAGTTGCACGGACACTGCAAAGACGATGAGGAGTGGCAACGAATATGAGTACAAAAGACCCATGACGACGCTTCCAATCACCCAGCCTAATCCATAGAAGACATAAAAAAGGCCAAAGGCAAAATTACGTTTGCCCTCCGGTAGGACACCAGCAATGATTGCTTTTAAGAGCGTATCTTGCGTAGCGTAGCCGACTCCCCAGACGATCATAGCAAGAATGAGGGCAACATAACCACCAGCGAACACCAGCGGCGCAAAGAGCGAGGAAATGAGTACGGCAATAAGGATAGTCGTACGCGCAGATCGATCATAGAGCTTCCCCAGAACCAAATTAGCGATAACGCCAGATCCAGTCGAAAACGCCAGTAAAAGTGGTATCCATTGCTCACTGATAACATGGCTCGTAGCCAAATGAAACGAGATCAGTTCGTAGCTCATAATACCGGCCGCAAAACATGCTCCGGCGGCGGTATACAGCCAATACGAGCGGGTAAATTTTGTTTCGGTGGCTGTTTTTCCTTCTTCTAAGCGAGATGGAATCGGAAAGGTGGCGCGAGCAACGGTGAGGCTAGCGAGCGCCAGCACGGCTGATATAAGGAGCCAGGCGTAGGCCGTTTGGTAACTACCATGTAAAAAGAGTACTAGCGCAGCAAGCAAAGGGCCGATAGTTGCGCCGATTTCGTCCATCGCCGTATGCACTGCATAGACCCAACCTCTCCCCACGGAGCCGGTCGTATAGGAGAGCATGGTATCAATGGTTGGCTTACGGATAGCGCGGCCGGTACGTTCTAGGAGAATTAGGAGCACGGCAACCTGCCAACTGCCAGCGAGTGCCATAGCCGGAACGGCAAATAGGTTAAGTCCGTAGCCAATGAACGTCAGCAGCCAGTACCTTCCTGATTTATCAGCAATATAACCGGAAACAGACCGGAGCGCGTAACCCAGAAATTCGCCGAGACCAGCGGCAATACTGATTGCTGCTGCGCTTGCCCCAAGAAGACCCAAGTACTGGCCATTAATGGCACCGCCGCCTTCATACGTCATGTCGCTAAACAAGCTCACAATACCGATAATGAGCACGAACTTGAAGGCATTAGAAACGTTGAAGAGGGATTTTTTAGTTTCAACCATAATTTGCGTTAAATCGGTCAAAAATTCACCTCATCAGAATTTTTTTTTGAGCTCAGGAAATTGCTTAAACCATCGTTAAGAGCGGTCGAGGTAGGCATGCATCCTCTGTACAGCCTACCTTAGAAGCCGATGGTTTTCAAACTTTCCTTGACGGGCACCCTGGGGCAGAGCTACAGGGAAATAGATTCGTTTGAAACATGTCTCAGGTCGCCTCGTGGAGCTCCGTAAAAATAACTACCGGCGGACCGGACGCTTTCTTGAGTGTTGCATCGTAGTCATGCAACGAACTCATGATTGTTTCGTAACTATACCGATAATCATCGCCTGAAAACTGATACGTACCAGGATCATGCGCGATAAATTCTTTTTTTTCATCGTCAAACCCCTTAAGAACGATCAGATGATACACTGGCCCATCGGCCTTGAAATGCAGATAGGGATTTTGGAGCCCTAAACCATAGTGCAACGACATTACCGGACGATTTTTTCTTAATTCTTCCTTGATTTCTTCCAAGCTCGGATTCTGGCGTGCATAGGCAGTGAATGAAGACGCTTCGTTGACTATTCTGACCGTGAAACTGGCATTAGTATCATCATTATAACCGAAATTATTATTTTCCCATGAGATCAGGTTGTTCATCGCTTCTTTACCGACTGTTTTAGACAAGAATTTTTCCTGGTTTCCCCGATAAAATTCACTGATCATTACGATGCTCGCTTCTTCACAGGCTTTACTCCACGGTTTAACGAGAAGACCGTCCGGCATTTGCGATAGATAGGGCACCGTCAAATTGACGGCGGTCTTGATTGTGATAGTCGCAACGGTTCCTTGAGAGCTACTCACTATGTCCAGCCGTTGCTCTGAAGCAATAGTGCCGGTCGCCGCAATCTGGGTTTTCTTCATCTTCGATCCAAAATTGATATAACTTTTAACCAGAAAAGATCCTGCCGCCACTCCCGCACAGATCAACACTATCTTTATAGGTAATGAATATCGAGGCTCACGAGCAGACATATCGTAGGATGAATACTATAAGCGAAAACTGATTTTAATAAGCGACATAATATTTAATCTTTGCGCCAGCCATCAAGTCGGAAAACCATTTCTGGGCTGCTTGTTGGAATTTCTGCTGTCGCAACTGTTCACTGATCTGCTTCTTAAAATCCTCGATTTTCGCCTCTTTGGGCGGAACTATCTTTGATTCTTTCATATACGCATCGACTTCTTGCGCAGAAACAGTCACTTTATCGCCTAGAAGCTTCTCGAGTTTTTTCTGTTGAACGATCTGATCGCGCAGCTTTTCTTCGGTGAGTCCTTGCGCGGCCAGCGCATCCTGAAGAGTGCCGCCTTGCAGAGCGACTTGCTCCTCGATTTTTTTGACTTCCTGATCTACTTCGGCCGAAGGTACCGCGACCATAATCTTACTCAACTCTGCGTCAATAACGCGCTTTTCAATCATTGATTCCAAAGCTTGTTTACCGCCCTGCTTCTCCAATTCTTTGATTACCGCCCATCTGCTGATAGTTTGACCGTTGACTGTTGCGGCGATAAAAAAACCTTTGGTAAAAAGAACGGTAATGATTATCAATATGACGGCCAGACCTAAAGCAGCCATTAACAACTTCGGTTTTTTGATGCTTTTGGTGAACGTGGAAGGAATTTCAGTCTTGGTAGAACCTGGATTATTAGTTGGAAGTGTATTGTCCATAGTAAATACTGATTACGAGAAATATTAAGGAGCCGAAGCCTGCAACTCCAGTTCAACTAGCTTTTTAAGATCATCGTAGTTGGGTACGCCGGAGAACAGAGTATTGTTCAGGAAAAACGTGGGCGTGCCTTTGATCCCAAGCGCCAGACCATCGCTTTTGTCGCGCATTATTTTATCTTGGTAGCGGTTGCTCTCAAGCGCGGCCGCAAATTTTTTGACATCAAGTCCAAGCATCGCAGCGTACTGGATAAACAACTCAGTTTGGGGAGTCTTTTTTTCACCCCATTCGTTCTGTTTCGTAAACAGGAGATCGTACATCGCCCAAAATTTATCCTGTTCACCCGCTGCTTCTGCAGCTTGGGCCGCTAATACGGAATTACCGTGCAAAGGAAAATTACGCAGGACAAAGGTTATTTTTCCCTGGTACTCATCCAGAAGCTTCTTTACCGCTGGATAAGCTGCTCGACACGCTTCGCACTCAAAATCCAGAAATTCGACTAAGGTTACGCGCGAAGAAGTAGCGCTGATCCTTTGGCTGTCGGGACGTACGAGTTTATCCCTGTTTTCAGGAGCTACGACGGAAGACGTGGATTCTGTATTCTGGTTACGCATCGATAGGGCAAGTATGCCGCCGATAATCATAAACGTAAGACCGGCGATTCCTAAGAGGATTTTGGCATCTGTTGACATAGGGAGTAGTTATGAATTATTGCTCTTCCTAAAAAGCAATAGGCAGATCGTAATGATTGTAAACGCCACCAAGCTCAAGAAAGGAATAGTAATAAAACCGAACCATTCAAAAAATTTAGTAGTGCACGAGATACCGAGCATGCAAGGCGTAATGGACTCAGGAATGATCTTCCAATACAAAAGGTTATGGTAGATCGCAATAATCAATCCCGTAAGGGAAAAAGGCAGGGCATACTGCCAGACCTTAGCATCGCGCCGCAGAACACCGACCGCGAGGATGATTACTAACGGATACATGGCAATACGTTGATACCAACATAGGACACAAGGCGGAAGTTTCATTATTTCGCTGAAATACAGACTACCGCTTGTAGCTATGAGCGCCTGCGCGAACGCGATATGGGGAGCGTATCTTTTAAGCCAGAAGAACATAAAGATTTTTTATTTTTTTGCCGCTTTTTTAAGCTCTTTCCAGAATGATTTATGAATGGCAACAGTGTCCGCGATATGTTTGCGTATTAACTGTCTAGCGTCTCCTTTTGCCTCTTTAAAAACTTCTTTATGAATGCGCACTTCCTCCTGTAGATGTTTCTTAAGAGCGCGAAGTCCGGCAGGAATATTCATACTTTTTAAGTAATAATAAGTAATTTATTTGCAACTATTTTACTGAGCACGTAACGGGGGTCGTAATTTTTTTACTGGTTAACACAATAGAGATTAGCAACATGCCAATGGCCAGGAAGCGCAATTCTGTGCCACGCCAGGGCAATACGCTCGTGAGCGAAGCCGTTGCGGAAAAACCAAGCACCGCAGAGAGCGCAACCGACCCGCACGATGCACAACCGACGCCGATTAAACCCAGAAAAGTTCCCAATAGACCCGTTACTTTCGTAGGAAGCGTCGCCATCCGCTGCTTGATGAGGAATGTCATTAACGCAAAATTGATACCCAATAACAAGGCTGTGCCGATAAGTATGGAACGCGACCCTGTGGAATTATTAAGCCAG
>JBPOHP010000222.1:0-5760 GCA_052035445.1 Candidatus Magasanikiibacteriota bacterium | reverse complement strand
TCGCAAAGCAACTTTAGCCCCATCTTTATCTTCAAAAGAATACATCTCTTTCTCCACAATATCACTATTTTTTCCTGCAGCACGCGCATATAAATTTGGCTCTTCCAAAAGTGGCGTTTCTATTTTTTTAAACTGAAAATAATCCGCCAACCTTTCACATGTGTGGAATACCGCTTTCCAATATTTTTCATCTTTAGGCAAAATATCATGCATCCCTGATATAAGCTGCAGCTCTTTGGATGAAGATTCTACTACACGTGAACGAACAATAACTGGCTGATCACCCATTACATCTTTAGTAACCGAAATGTTTTTTGAGCTTCGTTTTTTGGTAACAGTTGTATTTTTTTTGTTCACTGCTTTTTTAGAGAGCATGGTTGAATTCTTTGATTTTGAGCCATTTTTAACTGTTTTTGCTTTAATTTTTTTTTGCTGTTTCATATAAATGGTCTCAGAAAACTAAAAATTGAACTGTGGCGGCGAAAAAATTTGAGCCTGTTTTAAAGGCCATCCACGTACAATAACTCTACCTACTAATTTTTTTCTATCCACCGCTCCAAAACGACGAGAATCGTAGCTATTCATACGATTATCTCCAAGTACAAAATACTCCCCAACACCAAGTGTCAAATTTTTTTCACCAAGCGTTAGAACGTCTTTTGGTATATAGCTTTCGTCAATCACTATACCTTCAGGATGCTCATGGTTATACACTGTCACTTTTCCATCACTCACCTTCACTCGCTCACCCGGTAACCCAATAACCCGTTTAATAAAATATTCCTTTTGAATATCAGGATATTCAAAAACCACAATTTCTCCACGCTCAGGCTCACGAAACCGATACGTCAGCTCGTCGATAATAAGATATTGATTCTCCTCAAAAGTAGGTTCCATCGATTGCCCTTTTACATAAAACGGCTTAAATAAAAAATACCGGATAAGAAATACCGTAATCCCGGCTATAGCAATTACTTTTATTGAATCCCAGATGAATGTTTTATACGAATCAACACCGTCTATGTCTTTTGTTAATCCATCCATACATGGTAAAAATTAACGCGTAGAGCTAAAACGCTTATAACTTCTAGTATCTACCTAAACTCAAACGTTCGTACTATATTAACACAGACAACGCGAAGCCTTATTTCCGCTTCGCGTTCTTATGAACAAGCTATCTTTACGTGGGCATGAGAGGAATCGAACCTCTGACCTCGTCATTATCAGTGACGCGCTCTAACCATCTGAGCTACACGCCCGTTTTTTTCCTTTGGTGGGCAATACAGGATTCGAACCTGTGACCTTTACAATGTCAATGTAACGCTCTAACCAACTGAGCTAATTGCCCAAATTATACACAGGTTTAAAAACCATATCAAGAGTATAGCAAGATTTTTAAAAAAGGCAAGGGAAATGAAAAAGCCGATAGTTGACAAGACGTATCTCGACAAAACTACCGGCATAAAGTTTTTTACGAGGCGTTACCCGCCTGATTCATTAGAGGAGGGGATTTGGGTGGGAGAAAAACGCTCCGAAAGATTCGGATGATTCCACGTAGCGGTCGCTCGACAATCATCGCTACAAAGACAAGCATGCTCCCCGCGAGCTCAAGACTACTCGGCCAGACCGAAATTTTATGGGCCAAGAGCTCGGGACCATAGAAGTAGCCGAGCCATACCATAGCCACGAGTCCGGCTGCGATACCGCCGGCCTTGTGAACCAGGTTGCGGAAAAGCATTGAGGCATTGTCTTGACCGCGCTTGAAGGGGACCATCATGATGAGGACCGAGAAAAGAGCCAGCGCTCCGTATGGCATTCCAGCAGCAGCAGAGGCAATGTCGAGCTTGAACGACGACAGGAAGCCCAAGAAGTAGGCAACAACGAGGAAGAGGCAGAGCTTGACCATGAAGCTCACGAAGCAGTAGATCTGTTCCGTCGTCGGATAAGCAATCGAGGTCTTGAGCTGTTCGAACAGCTTCCAGTGTTTGGCGCTCTCCAAAGAAAGAAATTCACCGCGTTGTGTTTTGGCGAGAATCTCGGCTTCAAGCCATTCGTCGACACTCTCATTATAAAGAGCCATAAAGTGTTGCCGGATTCCATAGGCCACGGAATAGGTCACGACTCCCGTGGCGGCCGCTGCAAACAGCAGCCACGACCAAACACCCGAGCTTTTCGGCATCTTGGCATAAGCTATGAGAGCCACCCCAAGAAGGGCAGTAAACATAGCGACGAACTCATAGGCCTTTCCCTCGTCAATCAACCATCTCTTCAGCGAGGGAATACGACGATTCCGGACTTCTCTCCGACAAAATTTGTACCAGTCGACGAGCGCGCCCGCAGGATAAACCGCTCCCTTGATAAGCGCAAGACCGATCAGCGCGGCCTCGTCCTTCATAAGGACAAGAATAGTCGAAATTTCAACCACGAACGAGGTGGCAGTCCCCGAAATCTTCAAACGACGTATGGTGGTATGGCGCAGAGCAACCTCTTTGTTTGCAACAGTTTTCTGAAGAAAAAGAGCCACTAGCGTTCCGGTTAGGACAGCTGCGATGGTAGCGTTGATCGTCAGAACGACCTGAGCGATTCCCACCACCTTACCCAGGTAGCCTGTTGCCGTAAGGTAAACGACATAGAGGATCACATACATCAGTGCGTTCAGAACGAAGAACCTCTTGAGCACTTCGACGATTTTTTCACGCATAACACGCCTCCTTTCAGGAGATTTGTTGTTGAGAGAAATGGTCTATTTGTGTGAGTACAAAACAGACCAGCCCACAATACATAAAAGTATCTATCGTAGGCTGGTCTGCTGTACCTTTGTTAAGGAACATCCTGGTATACCAGATTTTTAAGAAAAAATCAAGGCTTTGGTGGTCTAGTTGGCTATCATAAGCCATTTAGACAAAAAAACGCCCCAAAGATGAGACGTTTTTTTGAATTGTGGAGGTAGTTAACTTCACAAACGTGACAAAGACAATTAGTCTATTCCCGATAGAAAACCGAAGTTTTCAATGTCGACAGAAATTCACAGTATTCCTACTGAGTATCTCCAGAAAGGAGGTGATCCATGAGCAGCTTCCGCTACCCATGCCTTGTTACGACTTCACCCTAGTCATTGACCCTGCGTTCATCCCCATAAGAGATTTCGCGCATTGCCAACTCCCGTGGTGTGACGGGCGGTGAGTACAAGACCCGAGAACGTATTCAACGCCCCGTGGCTGATAGGCGTTTACTAGCAATTCCGGCTTCATGCAGGCGAGTTGCAGCCTGCAATCTGAACTGAGGTAAGTTTTGATGGGATTAGCTCCGCCTCGCGGCTTGGCAACCCATTGTACCTACCATTGTAACATGTGTGTAGCCCTGGACGTAAGAGCCATGCTGATTTGACGTCGTCCTCCCCTTCCTCCCGGCCCTTAATTCAGAAACTAGTTCTGAATTTAGGGCCGGGCGGTCCCGCGTGTACATTTAACACACGGCGAGGGTTGCGCTCGTTTCCCAACTTAATGGTACACCTCACGGCACGAGCTGACGGCAACCATGCAGCACCTATCTAGCACCCTCGAAGGCGGTCTGCGTTTCTGCAGACTTGCAGCTAGTAGTTGAGCCCAGGTAAGGTTCCCCGTTTACCATCGAATTAAACCACATGTTCCACTGCTTGTGCGGGTCCCCGTCTATTCCTTTGAGTTTTAGTCTTGCGACCGTACTCCCCAGGCGGCATACTTAACGCGTTAGCTTTTTTAAACGGCACTGACAGGGTCGATACTGCCAATACCTAGTATGCATAGTTTAGGGCGTGGACTACCAGGGTATCTAATCCTGTTTGCTCCCCACGCTTTCGTCCATGAGTGTCAGGTGTGTTCCAGTGAACTGCCTTCGCATTTGGTGTTCTTCTCGATATCAACGCTTATTACGACTACACCGAGAGTTCCGTTCACCTCTCCCACCCTCTAGTTCGGTAGTATCAAACGCCGGTTCACCGTTGAGCGGTGAGTTTTGACGTCAGACTTGCCAAACAACCTGCGGACGCTTTACGCCCAATAAATCCGGATAATGCTTGAGGTCTCTGTATTACCGCTGCTGCTGGCACAGAGTTAGCAACCTCTTATTCATATGGTACCGTCACAAATTCTTCCCATATAAAAGTAGTTTACGATCCGAAGACCTTCATCCTACACGCGGCGTCGCTCCTTCAGACTTTCGTCCATTGAGGAATATTCTCGACTGCAGCCATCCGTAGATGTCTGGGCAGTGTCTCAGTCCCAGTGAGGCAGGTCACGCTCTCACGCCTGCTACTGATCAGAGCCTTGGTGGGCCATTACCCCGCCAACTAGCTAATCAGACATAGGCCCCTCTCTGAGCGATAAATCTTTACATGCGAATGACTTATGTCCCCGCATGGCTATCAAGCATTAATTCGCCTTTCGGCGAGCTATTCTTGACTCAGAGGTAGGTTACCAGTGTGTTACTCACCCGTTTGCCGCTCGTAACTCTAGTACACTCTAGTGATAATTGTTATCACCACAGTGTACCAGAGCACGTCGCTCGACTTGCATGCCTTAAACACGCCGCCAGCATTCATCCTGAGCTAGGATCAAACTCTCAATAAAGAGTGATCGTCATTCAATAATGAATGAGATTTGGATTTATTATAATTTTGTTGGATTTGGAATAGACTAGACGCGCCTTCTTCCGTAGAAGAAGTAGCGAATGTCTTTGTCACATTTGTGTTGTCAACGTACTGTTCGTTTCTAGTCAGCCCCAACCTCAGAGAGGTGTGGGCAATCCTAGAAAGAAAAAAGAGGAACTCGATATTCGTAGTTACTCTTTTTTCTTTCCAGTCTCACGACGCTGCGTGACTTAGAAGATTCGTTGGTTGTAAGCTCGTCTCGATCACAAGGGTGAGAATACGTTATATTTATTATTGCGTCAAGCGCGTGGTGTGTGGATAAAATATTTTCCTTTAAAAATTTTTTCTCTAACTAAAATTAGTTAGTCTTTAAGCCATTTTTTCTTCCATTCTTGAATTTTTTTATGATCTCCCGAGACTAAAACAGTAGGAACTTTCCAACCCATAAAATTTTCTGGACGAGTGTACTGTGGATATTCTTTGCTCGACTCTTGAGTTTGGGTGTCTGATTTCTTTGAATTTTTAGTAAATGTTTCTTCTTTTAAAGATTCTTGATTACCCAAAACCCCTGGGATAAGTCGGGCGACAGCTTCGGTAATCATTAAAGCCGGTAACTCACCTCCAGCCAGCACATACTCCCCTACCGACACCCGCTCATCAATCATGTTATGAACCCGAGCATCAAAACCTTCGTACCGTCCGCAAATAATCACTAATCGATCTAGTTTGGCAAATTTCTCGGCCATGCGCTGATCAAATTTTTTCCCAGCTGGATCCATGAGGATGATTTTTTGCTTCTTCCCGCCGAACTTCTCGATTTTCCAAGCCTCACGAGCCTTACCAGCTTTACGAATTCTACGAGCCTTACAAGCCTTGATTCTCTTCAAACAATCAAAAATTGGCTGGGCCTGCAGAATCATACCGGCCCCACCGCCGTAGGGGCGATCGTCAACATGCTTCTGTTTATCGATTGTATCGTCACGAAAATTGTGCGCGGCGATACGGATAATTTCTTTAGATTGAGCGCGGCCGAGAATGCTTTCTTCGGAGTACGCATGAATGATATCGGGGAAAAGGGTGAGGATATCGAAGTGCATATATAAAAGTCACTACCTTAATTTTTTTTCCTTAAT
>JBPOHP010000152.1:0-1939 GCA_052035445.1 Candidatus Magasanikiibacteriota bacterium | reverse complement strand
AGGAAAGTTGGTTCGGCTGAGTCGTTATGGCCATTATAGGCGGTCAGAGTCTCTGTCAGTACTCGATCAAGCAGATTCTCTCATATATTTATCTGAATCTGAGAGCCAGGGGATTGCCTTGCTCGAGGCGTGGGAACGTAATGTTCCTACATTAGTCTGGAATCGTGGTTATTGGCAGTATGGGGGTACTATCTGGTACGATACTGCTATCAGTGCGCCGTACCTCACGTCGGAGTGTGGAATATTTTTTGCCGGGAGCGAAGATTTTGGTCAAAAATGGAAAGAATTTACCGTGCATTTGGAGGGTTACCAACCGCGCCAACTCGTTGAGCGTCAGTTTACTGAACGCCATGCTGCACAATTGTTTCTTGATTATCTTAACGCTTATGATGATAGCCAAAAAAATTAAACGATTGATTAAAAAAATGATCTGGTACGCGAGATATCCTTTACTTCGACGAGCTTATCGACGTTTTTATGGGCAGTTTGTTGGGGCGGGGAAATTGTTTTTTGATGTGGGGGCTAACATTGGTCAAAAATCATCTCTGTTTCGCACACTTGGCGTGGGGGTTGTGGCGATAGAGCCGCAACACCACTGTCTCGAGATTCTGAAGAAAAAATTTAGCATTGACCACAACGTCGTGATTGTCCCGGAAGCGCTCGGAGCAGAAAAAGGTGAGACCATGATTTCGATTTGCGAAGAAGCGGATGCTATTTCGAGCTGCTCGCCGCGCTGGATACAAGAAGGTCGGTTTAAAGATTTTACGTTTGACCGTCAAGAAAAAGTCTCAGTAACAACACTCGATGCACTCATCGAACGCTATGGTATGCCGGATTTTTGTAAGATTGACGTCGAAGGTTTTGAGGTACCGGTGCTCCAAGGTTTAACCAAAAAAATTCCGGCGCTCAATGTCGAGTTTGCTGCTGAGTTTTTTGATCAGACACAAATCGTGGTTGAGCGTTTGATGACGCTCGGATTCACGAAGTTTAATTATACGCTCGGTGAGACGCTTGCTTTTGCTGAAGTACAGTGGCTGACGGGTGAAGACCTGTTGTCCGTACTGAAAAAAAGAGGTGAGGAAGACAAAGACTTGTGGGGTGATTTGTATGCCAAGTAGTTTTCGTATGCTTTCGCTCAAAATTAGTATAAAACGTTTGATTCGACTGAGTTTAGCACCAGCCATTATAGTTGATTTTTTAAGGTTCAAACGCTTAGACTCTACCCCCCGGTTTACGAGGTTGTTTCGAGATGCGTACCCGTGTCTCAAAGATAAAACCATCAAAACTGGTTTTGATCGACATTATGTGTACCATACCTCGTGGGCGGCCAGAAAATTGGCTGAGCTGAGACCAGAACGCCATGTTGATATTAGCTCAAGTCTGTTTTTTGTCGGTGTGGCATCAGCCTTTGTACCGATTGATTTTTATGATTATCGACCAGCCGATATTACGCTCAGCAATCTTACTACTCAATCCGCAGATCTTTTAGCTCTTCCGTTTGTGACGGATTCGGTGTTGTCGCTGTCGTGTATGCATGTGATAGAGCATATTGGTTTGGGGCGCTACGGCGATCCGCTGAATCCCCGGGGAGACGAATTAGCGATTGCCGAGCTTAAACGGGTGGTGAAGCCAGGCGGTAGTCTGCTGTTTGTGGTGCCACTCGGGGCACAAGCGCGTATTGAGTTTAATGCTCATCGAATTTATTCGTTTGACCTGGTTAAAAAATATTTTGCCGAAGGGTGGGAATTACGAGAATTTTATTTTATTCCCGAACGACATGGTGCGCCGATGATTGATCCATCACATGAGGTGGTTGCGCAGGAACGTTATGGATGCGGCTGTTTTTGGTTCGTAAAAAAGACATCTATATGAAGATTCTTTTTGTCGGACTTCACCACGAATACGGCAACCCAGAACGTGGGCTCAGTTTTGAACATGA
>JBPOHP010000003.1:0-1765 GCA_052035445.1 Candidatus Magasanikiibacteriota bacterium | reverse complement strand
ATGGACTGAACCTAACCATGGCGCATCAATACGTAGGGCAGATTAATCCCAAGATTTACCAAGCTGTACTGGGTAACACAGGAAGCATCATTTCTTTCCGTGTGGGTGGTGAGGACGCTACCAAACTCAAGGCTGAATTCGACCCAGTCTTCGGCGTAAAGGATATGATCAACCTAGCAGTGGGGGAGATTTATATCAAAATGACCATTGATGGGGAGTCATATGATCCGTTCTCGGCCGAAACTCTGCGAGTACTGCCACCACCTTATGAGTCCCACAAAGAAGAAATCATCGCTGCTTCTCGCAACAAATTTTCTATTTCCAAAGGCGACGCAGAGAAAATCACAGCGGAAGAAGAAACTAATACGAACGAATAACACTAGGCTGTGTTGCTTATTTTCTGCGACCGCGGAAATCTTGACCTAGTATTGTCAATGAGTATAATAATTAACCATGAGTAAAGACTATTACAATATATTGGGCGTTGATAAAAAGGCCTCAAAAGAAGAAATAAAGAAGGCTTTTTATAAGCTGGCGCACAAATATCACCCGGACAAAAAGGAAGGCGACGAGAAGAAATTCAAAGAGGTAAATGAGGCTTACCAGACTCTATCAGACGACCAAAAAAGGGCCCAATACGACCAATTTGGATCTAATTATGCCAATATGGGCGGGTTCGGTGGCGGACAGGGATACGGCCAAGGAGGATTTGGTGGATTTGAAGGATTTGATTTTTCTGGATTTCAGGGTGGGTTTGGTCAGGGTGGTGTGGAGTTTGATCTCAATGACATATTCAGCGATTTCTTTGGAGGTGGAGGAAGCCGTGCACAAAAGAGGAAAGGCCGAGACATTTCTACCGAATTACAAATATCTTTCAAAGATTCGATTTTCGGTGTAACTCAGAAAATACTTTTAACAAAAACATCTAAATGTTCAACTTGTAGTGGTAATGGTGCTAAACCTGGAACCAAGATGGAGACTTGTAAAACTTGTAAGGGTAAAGGCAAGGTCCAAGAAGCAAAGAGGACAATATTGGGTACTATCTCGAGTACCAAAGTTTGTGATACTTGCCACGGGGTTGGTGAAATACCAAAAGAACATTGCGATAAATGTAAAGGCAAAGGAGTGCTTCATAAAGAAGAAGAAATTACCGTCAATGTACCAGAGGGTATTAACAATGGAGACACTTTGCGCATGACTGGTATGGGAGAGGCTGTTTCTAATGGCACATCCGGAGATTTATATATCAAAATACGTGTGATACCTCATGCTACTTTCAAACGTGATGGTAGCGATTTGCATATGAATCTGGATATCAAACTCACCGATGCGTTGCTAGGAGCAAAATACAATATTGAAACCCTAGATGGTAAAATCGAACTTACTATCCCTGAAGGCATTTCGGTCAATGAAACCTTGCGGGTTAAAGGCAGAGGCGTGCCCAATCGTGGCAAGCGGGGAGACTTGTTGGTAAAACTAAACATCAAACTACCTTCCAAACTTTCGAAAAAAGAAAGGGAGCTTATAGAAAACTTAAAAGAAGAAGGAATATAGTTTTATTTTCCTTGTCGCGTTCTACGCGATATATCCTTGTTTTACTAAAAGCTCAGCATTTAGTATTCCTCCACCCGCGGCACCGCGGACGGTGTTGTGTGATAGGGCTAAAAATTTAAAATCAAATATACTGCATTCGCGCAGGCGGCCAACGGTAACTGCCATAGCCTTGTCAATGTCGCGATCTTTGGCAGGCTGGGGCCTGTTGTCC
>JBPOHP010000015.1:0-3050 GCA_052035445.1 Candidatus Magasanikiibacteriota bacterium | reverse complement strand
TGTTTCACCGGTTCCCGGTTGCGTCAAAGAAAACTTTCTTACCTTATATTGATCATACTCATTACCCCAAAATTTTCTCATCTCATCGATCGTTGGCACTCCGGTCTCGTCAAAATGCGGCGTGTCGCGCCAGCTCTCGGGTTCTATTCTCGTCAAGAGCGATGGTTGCGCCTCAATCCACGACGTCGGATTTTCCCAAAATTCAGGAGGAACAAGTTTCTCGATAGCAGCATCGAGCTCAACTACCGACGAACCCTCTTTTTGATCGAAAAACTCTGCTTGTTCTTTTTTTAATTCTTCCCATCCTTTTTTATCTTCCACCAGCTGTTCTAAAAGCGATACGCGATTCCTCATTAGAGCGCGGTGCATCGCCCGCGTAGCTCGAACTACTTTTTCCTTTGAAAATGTTGAACTACTCTCCTGCTGCCTATGATCCTGAGGTAAGTGATATTCTTTTGATGTTGCCATAGTGTAGTATGATAGGTATATAAAAACTATGCTACTCACTATAAAGGTTATTCCCCGTGCCAAAAAAATCGTTGTTTTACCCCAACCCGACGGCAGTTTTATTGTCCGGCTCACCGCACCACCCAGCGACAACCAGGCAAACGAGCAACTCATCAAAGTGCTCAGCGATTATTTTGATGTTCCAAAATCTCATCTCTACCTCATCCGCGGCGCAAAGAGTCATCACAAAGTGGTTGAGGTGAAAAAATAAAGGTTATGGCAAATCAACTCCACCTTTGCTAAGCGGATTGCACCGCATAATACGATAAAATGCTTTAGGCACCCCGCGTAGTACCCCGTATTTTTCAATCACGTTGTAGCCGTACATACTGCAGCTCGGATAATATTTGCAGTACCCATGCGGAAAAAAAATACGCACAAAACCATGATCTGGCGAAATAGTACGCTGATACAGTGCGATGAGTGCTAATAGCGGAAGCCGTGGCACATACATCACTTTTTCAATAAAATTCATACTACATTAACTGTTTATGAGTCGCGCTTGCGCCAGCGCCGCTCGTACGAGCTGTTCTAAAGTGCGACTGTCGGCTTCGCGCAGAGATTTGTGCCCGACGACTAATATATACACTCCCGAGCGGAGCTGACCTCGCTGCAACAAAAGACGAACGATCTCGCGCAGACGTCGTCGCAACCGGTTCCGTTCAACCGCTTTTTTAGAAACTTTGAGCCCTACCGAAAAAGCGCATTTTAATTGCTGCCGAAATTCACGCTCTGTCACGCGCTTTGGCAACGCCTCTATCGGCAACCGTGCTAAATCAAGATACCGTATCGTAAGCTCACCGCTCTTGGCATAACGGCCATACTGCATGAGTAGGTTGAAATCCCGAATTTTTTTTAAACGATGAGCGAGGGGAAGCATTTTTTTGCAAACAGTATTCAGTAATCAGTACCTAGGAAACAGACAATGGACTCCTAAAATTCAGTTGTCTGTTGTCTACGTACTGTTGTCTAAAATAGCTTACACCAAAACCACCCCTATTCCTAGGGGTGGTTTGATTGGTTCATACAAATTATTTGCGGAGGAGTTTGCCTTTCTTTTCATCAGAAACCGTCAATTTCTTGCGTCCTTTCGCGCGGCGGCGAGAAAGAACCGTGCGGCCTTGCTTCGTTGACATGCGTTTTAAAAAGCCGTGTGATTTCGCGCGCTTCCGCTTTTTTGGTTGATACGTTCTCTGTGGCATAGTACAAAGTTTATAAAAGAGATGAGAGTCTGACCGTGCATCAGGCAGCTCTACAGGAAGTTTAGAAGCAGTGTACCTTGCCGAATGGTCTTTTGTCAATAATGAAAAGCTATTGAGACCTCGAAGCAGAGCCGGAATCGAAGTTTTGAACAAGAAAGTCGTCGAAGAGCCCCTGCCACTTTCTGATTAGCGACCGTCCCATATTTTGCGGCCATCATGCTTGTTATCTGGACCATTCACGACCATCAGAATACTATCGTGACAGATAAAAACTATGGTTTTTGTAACGCTATCAGTATGCAACAAGAAGTGGAAAAATAAAGAATGAGCGATAATGCCCGTTTTTTTATTTATTCCTAATCATGTTGTCTCTAGATACCTGTTTGGCTTTCCACAGCATGTGACTAGTTATCCACCTATTTAACAGGTTATCCACAAAGTTATCCACATAATAATTTATTATCTAAGTAAAGCTAAAAAATCCATCTTTGATATTACATTTTGTTCGAGTATACTACGGATTATCCACAAACTTTGTGGATTACTTCTCTTCCCTATGGTTACCAACCACGAAATCTGGTTAGCGGTTCTTGCCGAACTCGAACTCTCTATTTCTAAAGCTAATTTTAATACGTGGTTCAAAAACACGGGTATAATTTCTTTACAGGACGGGCAAGCACTCATTTGTGTTCCGAGCGCTTTTGCTCAAAGCTGGATTCAAGGAAAATATCACAAAGCTATTGTGCAATCACTCGAACGCGTTACCGAAAAACCTATCCGTCGTGTAGAATATCGAATTGATAACATTAAAAATCTTTCTGCTCGCTCTACAACTACTACACCAGCTCCTATCGGCCCAGTCCCCACGCTTGATTTTGGCCAACCTACAAATGACGAACCCCAGACTCCTTCATCCTCAAACGGTTTTACACCCCAAGAACGGCCATCGACTACTGAAATATATTCGTCAGAGTCTCCTGTTACATCGAGCGGGAGTTTCACCCTGAATCCAAAGTACACCTTTGATACGTTCGTAGTCGGAAAAACAAGCGAACTAGCCTATGCTGCCGCACAAGCCGTCGCTAATCGGCCGGGCGTTTCCTATAACCCTCTGTTTATTTACGGTGGCGTTGGTCTCGGAAAAACCCATCTTCTTCAAGCAATTGGCAACGAATTACGTCGAAAAAAACCTGATATTTCCATCATGTACGTGAGCGCTGAAAAATTTAGTAACGATTTTATCGTATCGGTTAAAGAAGGTACGGCTAAACAATTCCAGGACAAATACCGTCATATCGACCTCCTTCTTATTGACGATATTCAATTTATCGCCGGAAAAGA
>JBPOHP010000114.1:0-2355 GCA_052035445.1 Candidatus Magasanikiibacteriota bacterium | reverse complement strand
ATCGCATTGACTTCACTCAGGGTGGCACACAAACCGTGGGCATTATTAGCATTGATGGAATTCCTAGAAATACTCATGTCTTACTTGAAAGTACCTTACGGTCAAAAAAAATTCCCACAATACTCAGTAATATTACACCCGGAACGTATCGTATCGAACTACAAGCTCCAGGCTACCATACAATTGAACACCCTATAACCGTTAAAGCTCAACGCACTTCTTACCTCAAAAACATTGATCTTGTACGACAATCAGAGCCAATAGCAATCACTTCATCTACTCCGATTCTTTTTACAGTTCTATTTCGCCAAAACAGTATCGTATATGTACAAAAACATAATATTGAATATCAAGTTTTCATTCATAATCTTACCAACAATACCGCGTATTTTCTCACCTCATCAACTCAACCATTTAACGCGATTACCTTATCTCCCCAAGGTACTTTTATACTACTCGAGCAGAAAGGTCGGCCTGCCGCCCTATTTAACAGCGTAACGTACCACCAACACACCGTGCCGTTATACAACAAAACGATCCCACATCGAATTCTCTGGGACAACGAAGGTTCCGACGAAATTGCATATTTAGAATATGCACCAAACATCATCGTAACATACGATATACCACATGATATTAGCCTTAAGAGTGAGACATTTTCAGGATATGATTGGATACCTTGGCAAAGTAATCTTGTCTCCCTGACTACTTCTTCGGTACTTAAAACGCCTTTACAGAACTCGCTTGGGTCAATCATGCCTCGCAACATTAGGAGTGAGCAAAAACTACCCACAGGAATGTCCGACATACAATGGTTTATTGCAGGTGTCTATGATGAAAAACTTTTACTACACTCCCCCAGCAGCACCGAACTCTTTATCCTAAGCCCAGACAATGAATTACGTATTCCCGCTCACAGGATTCTAAAAAAACCACCTTATTTTCCTTTGCTGGCAAAAAATGATCTTGAGTTGTGGCAATACCAAAAAAATGAAGAACCCACTATGATCTATCGATCGAGCGAAAAAATTATCAGTGCTGCAGCGCTTAACAAAAACGACCTATACCTTATTGCCCTTCGAGATCGACTCGTTGCTTTTCAAAATTTTTATGGTATACGAACTGAATTACTGAGCGATGTTATATGCACCGATGCGCAGGTGCTCCCCAACAAACGCTTGATTATCTTCTCAGGTGTTTATAAAGGGAAAGAGGGTGTATGGTCGCTTACTTACTAACCCTCTACCTTTTATATGAAACTGACATTAGCTACGGACGGCGGCTCGCGCGGCAACCCCGGCCCTTCGGCCACCGGCATCGTGCTTAAAAATGAACACGGAGAAATTGTAGCGGCTTACGGCGAATATCTCGGTATCCAGACCAACAACATTGCCGAATATTCGGCACTACTTTCAGGTCTTAACAAAGCCAAAGAGCTCGGTGCGAACGAAGTCGATTGTGTGCTTGATAGCGAACTTATCGTCAAACAAATGAATGGCCTATATAAAGTCAGAAATCCCGGTCTACAAAAAATATTCCTTCAGATTTACAATCTTCGTCATAGTTTTAACAAAGTAACCTTTAAACATACCTTGCGGGCAGGCAATAAAGAGGCAGATGCCGAAGTAAACAAAGTGCTCGACCAGCATATGCACTAAAAAAACTACCGCAGAGTATGCGGTAGTTTTTTACTATTTTTTTGTTGTTTTATTGCAGAGCTCCGGTGCAACGCCAGTTGATTTCCGAAATTTTAGCACCCTCATATACCACACAGGCCGGCATACAGCTCGGAGCCGACACATTCTCCATATCAAACCACCATGTTTTGGAAGTAGGATTATAGTAACCAGCTGTAGCCTTGATGGCACCTTGCTTAGTACAAACTGTTTGCTGGACTGCAAGATCACGAGCTTGTTGTTCGGTCAACAAGGCAGTAGTAGTGGTTCTCACGATAGTTTCGTACGTTGGATCAGGGATTAAAGGACAGGTGCCACGGGAAGTACATTCAGGGTACGAAATTGTCGTCGTAACAGACGATGTGGTTAGTGAAGAATTGTCAACCTCTTTAATAATATCTTCAATTTTTTTGTATTCAGTCGGCATCATGATTTCTCGTCCAGAGCCAACGTGCTCAAACGATACTCGTAACGTAATTTTACCATCATTGCCCTTTTGTTTTTCGATATCAGAAACTGACATAATCATCTTCTCCGGCAATAACGTACGTTTGTTTACCACCAACTCACCCGCAAGCAATGGCAACTTTGAAATAACCTTGTTCAATTGTTTGATATCAGCAACAGTTGGCTTTTCTCCAAGAATTCTAGCTGCATCAATAACAAACAAACGCGCACC
>JBPOHP010000128.1:0-3016 GCA_052035445.1 Candidatus Magasanikiibacteriota bacterium | reverse complement strand
AAATATCAACAGTCACACCAGTTGGAATCGGGATGATTTTTTTACCTATACGGGACATATCTCAGTATGCTAAAAATAGGTTAAAATATTTCACAGATCAACTCACCACCAAGACGGGCTTTGATCGCATCTTTATTGGTCATAACACCCTGCGGTGTTGACAGCACGGCAATACCATAACCATTTACAACCTGCTTCATCTGATCATGTTTAACATAGCGACGAGCACCAGGTTTGCTCACGCGATTAATTTCATGAATCACCGGTTGTCCATGGTCGTATTTCAACGTCAACATTATCATTGGATGAACCTCTTTTACTTCCTCAGCTTTGAGGATATATCCTTCACGCACAAGAAGTCGAGCGATCGCCATTTTGATATTCGAAAAAGGAACCGCCACTTCTTTTTTGTGGATCATGGAGGCATTACGAATTCTCGTGAGCATGTCAGCAATGGGATCAGTAAGCATAGTTACTAAATACAATATGTCTAAATGTGTAGATAATAATTACCAACTAGATTTACGAATGCCTGGAATTCGACCAGCATTGGCCATTTCACGGAAACAGATACGGCAAAGGCCGAATTTTTTCATGAAGCCGTGGGCACGACCGCAGTTCCAGCATCGACGTACGATACGCGTTGAAAATTTTGGTTTTCTTTTAGATTTAGCGATTTGTGCGTAAGTAGCCATACATTATTGTGCGAAAGGGAAACCCAATTTTTGAAGCGTGATTTTTCCAGCCTTTTTATTTTTAGCATTTGTCACAACGATCATCTGCAAACCATGTACTTTATCAAGCTCCTCAACTTTTACTTCAGGGAACGATACATTCTCTTTCAAACCCAGCGTGTAGTTTCCTTGTCGATCGAATCCTTTGTCTGAAATTCCGTGAAAATCTCGAACACGGGGCAGTGTCACCCGAAGCAGTTTCTCAAGAAAATGATACATTCGAGGTCCACGTAACGTTACCATCACACCAATCTCCATCCCCTCTCTGATTTTGAAGTTGGAGATAGATTTTTTTGCTTTTGTTCTTACTGGTTTTTGGCCTGTGATTCTCTCAAGTACTTTTTCTACATTTTCGATAAAGTGCGGCTCCTTCACAAATCGACCCATCCCCACATTTACGACCACTTTCAGAATTTTTGGCACTTGCATGGAATTTTTTAAACCGAGTTCTTGCATTACCTGAGGGACAACCTGCTTTTTATAAACTTCGTAGAGATTGTTATTCATAATGTCTAATATCTAATTCTAATGCCTAACAAATGTCTAACGATGAATGCTTGTATGCGGATCATACATTTGATATGTTCTCCCGGCGAAGAAGCTTGAGAGATCAAACATTAGATATTAGGAATTAGTAATTCAATTTAACCAATTATTTGTTTGCATTTTCGGCAAAATCTCTTTTTGGTTTCACCGTCCATTTTGTACCCGACGCGGACCGACTTTCCACAGTTGGGGCAAACAAGTGCTAATTTGCTGATATCGAGCGGAGCGGCGAGTTCTAATACCTGCCCTTTTTCTCCTTGCTTTCGTACCCGCAAATGCTTTTTCATGATATTAACACCCTCTACAACAGCTTTTTCGAGCTTGGGGAAAACTTGAATAACTTTCCCAGTTTTTCCAGCATCCTTTCCGCTCAAAACTTTTACATTGTCATTGGTTTTAATTTTCATAGGTGGTTGAGCTGATTAGTTTCTGAGCGCAGTAACTTGTTAGTAAGGTGTTACAGACTTACCACCAAGCTACTGCGCTCCTGCGCTTACAAAACCTCTGGAGCTAAAGAAATAATTTTTTGAAAGCCTTTACTACGCAGTTCACGAGCAACCGGTCCAAAGATGCGAGAACCCTTTGGCTCTTTGGTTTTCCGGTCAATAATAACACCTGCATTGTCGTCAAAACGGATATAGGTACCATCAATTCGACGAACTTCTTTATGCTGACGTACTATTACCACATGTACAACGTCACTTTTCTTAACAAGTCCACGTGGTGCAGCTTCCTTAATAACACAGGTGACTACATCACCAAGCTGAGCGTAGCGTTTGCGATACCCACCAAGAACACGGATACACTGCAATCTTTTTGCTCCTGTGTTATCGGCAACCTGCAAAATACTTCGATGTTGGATCATATAACGTAGGGTTATGCGCCTTCTACTAAGCGCCAGCGTTTCGTTTTAGAAAGCGGTCGGCATTCTACAAATTCGACCATCTCACCTGGTTTCACTTTACCTGCTTCATCGTGTACATGAAATTTCTTACTTACACGATAATTTTTTAGATATTTTGGATGGCGTTTTACCCCATCCACTCTTACCACGATTGTTTTATTCATGGCATTCGACACCACCGTCCCGCGAAAACGACGGCTTTGTTTGCTCACAAGAGGCGTGCTCACAACTACCTCAGGTGCGCGTTTGGTAGCTGCCTCCGTCATTTTCTTGGTTGTTTTTTTTGTTGTAGGCATATACGTAAAGAGACGGTTAACGACTATTGGAAAGAAGGGATATAATCCGCGCAATAGTCTTTCGAGTTTGGCCAATCAGGTGGTGCTGTTTTAGAGCATTGCCTCGAATTTTTTGGCGCAATTGGTAGATATACGCTTGTTGCTGAGTCAAAAATTCTTTTAATTCAGCAGTACTTTTTTGTTTCAATTCAGCGAAGTTCATAGGGTCTATTATACTTTTTCAACAAACTTCGTTTTTACTCCGAGCTTGTAACCTGAGAGTTTCATAGCCTCTTGAGCATCTTTTTTTGCCACGCCTACCATCTCAAACAACACGGTCCCAGGTTTGACCACGGCAACATAGTGATCAGGAGCACCTTTTCCACCACCCATCGGGGTCTCATTACCTTTTTTAGTTACTGGCTTATCTGGAAATACACGTATCCAGACCTTACCTCCTCGGCGCACAAAACGCGTGAGAATACGACGGACCGCTTCAATCTGACGACTGGTTACCCAGCCATGATCTTCAGATTTAATACCAAAATCTCCAAATG
>JBPOHP010000093.1:0-3199 GCA_052035445.1 Candidatus Magasanikiibacteriota bacterium | reverse complement strand
ATGTGCCTCTTTTGTTGGGAAATATTATATTTTTTTATTAAAAAAAAAACTATCACGGCAGGGGGGGGGTGCCGTTATAGTGAACTTGGTTTGACGAGTATCCTATGCTCGAACATGTACTACTACCGCCTTTATGTTTTTTTATTACAGGTGATCATAGTATAAAAACACACCAACGGTAGTGCTGGTGTATCAAGAAACTTTGCGCACGGGATCTTTGAGACGCGGATGGTCGAATTGACCATGGTTAAGAAAATACAAGGTCTGACGCTGCGCCTCACGATTGACGTGAAGACCGGTATGGTGCGTGGGAAGCTCGATCCAGTCACTCATACCAGCCAACTTGGTGGCTTCCACTGCCACCGCCCCATCATTAGGCTCATCCTTAAAAATGAGCTTTGATAAGGGGTTGATCGACCGATTTCCAGCAATCACACCAACCGTAAACGAGGGGCGCCCAAGCGATCGCACCAAAAAGTCGGCATAGGGGACGAGCTGTGCGCCGGACGGCCCAAGAATATGTCGCCCGAGCCGACTGCTACCCAGCAGGGCGGCTGCGGCACTACCTTGGTTGGGGGTGCCAAGCATAACAGCTCGTTGCAACTGGCGTGTGTGGATGATGCTGGGGTGTTTGTGGGCGATGACTCGCAGCACGATTCCGCCGAGCGAGTGTCCGACAACATGGAACGGTTCGTTAGGGCTCAGTCTGTGACGGATTCGATCGTAAACGTGTTCGGCTGAGTCTTCGATCGATAACTGGCGTGATGGATAGCTGATGGCCACTGTTGGGTAGCTGTGGTGTTCAAAAAACCTACGGAGTGGCGTAAGAGCGTATTCCGACGATAAAATACCATGAATAAGAACGATGGCGGGGTGGTGGGACATAGTGTAACGCCTCCGCTCGTGCAGCCAGGATCTTCCTGGTACGTTATTACGTAACACTAACGCGCTCGTTAATGTCAAGTGTGGCATACTGCGGTGATAAGATAATAACTCGTATCTTGTTTATCGGTTTCAGCTGCGTGGTCAGTTTGCGTGTAAAAATGTAGGGAGCGTTTCCTCAACGTATGAACCAATCCGCGTGCAGTATTTCAAATTCGCACCAGGCCGTACCTACGGTATAGGTGGCGTTACGGGTGGTTGGGGAGAGCGGTATGCAGTTGTCTGTGGAAGTGAGTATTTTGTCGTCGATGCAGCAGATAGTACCGGGTTTAGAATGTATGGGCCGTTTGAGAAGAAGTAGAACTATAATTCTGCTTCTCGGTACAGGGTAGTATAAATGTCTCCAGGTTTGAGTTCCTGATTTGTCACGATGAAGCCTAATTTTTCATAGAGTATCTGGGCGGTGGCTTCCGCTGGATATGTCGAGGTGAAGAGTCGTAGTTTTCTGTAACCTTCGCCAGACGGTGTCTGGTGGGTCATTCTTTCCTTGGTAGAGACCAGTTATACCTATGATCGGACTTGATTCAGTTTCTTGGGCGACGTAGTAATTAATTTTTATATCACCAAATTTTTTCTAATAGTCAGCATATTTTTTTGGTTCTAGGCTGGCCTCAATACTAGCGGCAGGTGGATCGCTATTATCAAGATCAGCGGGAAAAAGTTTGTTGGCGAGTTCGGTAGCTTCGTTGAGGTCTTTGAGAGAGAGGGGGAGGATGAACATAAAAAAGTTTTAACACTTCTGTTCTTTGGGTATCCAATACTCCACCTCCTCCAACGACTCTCCTTTTTTGTTGCGGGTAATCCCCTCACGCCCGACTTTTCCGCCGAGCATTTCTGCGATTTTGCGGCTGGGAATATTGGTTTTTTCTACTTGGTATTTGATATGATCATACTCCAAGTGCTCATCAGCCCAATTTTTTATAGCTCGCACTGCTTCTTTTCCATTTTTATGCCCTCGCGCTGATTTTTTGAGCCAGATTCCTATTTCTGGCTCAGAGGTGCGAATGTGAAGTAATGCTAAATGACCGAGAAAATCTCCTGTTTTTTTATCGAGGACCACGAATTGCATATTCTCTCCTTTTTTCATCTGTTCGCGCGAGGCAGCAATAGAACTCTTAATATCTTTGGGATTGTGGTTGAGGTGGGCGGTGATTTCAGGAGCAAATTCTTTCGAGAGATTGCTATGATAATCAAGAGAAAGAGGGGTGAGTCTGAGTCGGGTGGTCTCGAGAGTGATGGTAGTGGTGTCCATAGGTATCTTAGCTTAATTTTTTAGTCGTCTTCGGTAATTTTTTATCTTCTGATTTGAGTTTTCGATCCAGTTTTTTGATATCTTCTTGAGCTGGTAATGATTCTGGGTAAATTCCGCTTTTAGTCAACATCTCCCGCATGTTTTCATTATTTTTCACATGCTCGCCGGTGATAGTCGGTTCTCCTTGCATAGTCCGATCTTTCTTCAGATTATGGCTCGTAATTTCGGCAGCTAAATCTTTGGCTTTAATAGTGACAGAGGGTAAAAAATCCGCAAGAGCCCGGCTGTCGGGAATTCCTAGTTTGTCTTTCATGTCACTGGTAGTGTAGCCGCCAAACAGGGCAGCATCTCCCTTGCTTCTGATTCGAGCAAATCCCTGGTTGTCTACGCCGCGTTCAAATAACACACCCGAGAGTTCATGTTCGGTTGAGGTGAGTTTCTCTCTCGCTTGGACACGTTCCCATGCGGCTAGCTGTTCTTCAACAAGCTCTTGTTTTCTGGTCTGGACCGCAAAATACGTCATAGCAAACGCAATCTCCGGTTTGCGAGGGTCGCCGTTTTGGGCGATGAGGTAACAGGCGTAGCGGGTGAGTTTTAGGTCGACGATTTCTTTGGTCGCGCCTTTAGGCATCGGGATCGTTTTCCTGACGTCGGCAAAATGATCAGAAGCTCTCTGTTCAGCGTTTTCGCAGGCGGTCTTTGCCTTACCGATAACTTGTTCAAAGTTTTCCTACTTATTATATCCAAGCAGTTCTTGTAGCTCTCGGGCGTACCAAAATTCGACACCGTCTTGTTCGTGAACGCAATCTTCAAAATTTTTGTGGAGTTTGGTGATGAGGTGGTGTTCCATATTAAAGTAACCTAATAGTTGATATTTTTGATTTGTTCCAGATCAATAGATTCTATTTTGTTTTCTTCTTTACAATAAGGGATCGAACCAGATCCTAGCCCGAACATTCTATATATCATTTTTATCAAATCAAAAGTTATTTTCCCGGTTTTACC
>JBPOHP010000188.1:0-8078 GCA_052035445.1 Candidatus Magasanikiibacteriota bacterium | reverse complement strand
GGCCGGCAACGAGCCGGCGTGGGCACACTTCCACGGGTTGTAAAAGATCTAGATCGTTGGCCATTTTTTCTCCATTTTCCGAGTTGTTGTCTATTCCCGAGCCTGATAGGTATGGTATCGTATAGCTGATAGAGGGCTGGGAATAGGAGACCTTATCACGAGCGTCAGAGTGTGTCAAAAGAGCTAATATAAAAACAAAAGAGCACCCGGTGGCGGCGGGAGCGAAAGCTCTTTTGCCGCGGCGGGTGCGTGGTGGGTTACTGTGGGCCGTTGTGGATGTAGGCAGCCATCCCTCTGTCGAATTTGGCCTCCTCTGCTCCTACTCGTAACATTCCTCCTCCAAGCGACTGGGCAGGCGCTTGTAGGGACCGGGGCGTGGGAAGAAGATAGTGGCGAAGTGGTAAGTCGCAGTCTCCAGGACGTTGTGTTTCCGCTCCAACTCACTTGCCTTTCTGTAGGCAGCAGCAAAGTCGAAAAACAAGTGGGCCTGGGAGAAGGCTGCTCTGATCACCTCCCGATTCATCACCGGTCTACCTCGTGGGTAATCCAGATCAGAAATAAAGCAGTGTTCCTCCTCGGCTTCATCGAGGAATATCACCCGATACTCACACCCCTTGAGACCTTTGGTGTTCAGAACAACGATTCTTCCATTTGTTGACACTGGCTCTCCTTTTTTGGTGGGTTCTAAATACAGATTGCTCCGGTGGAGCGCTTGGACTAACTGCATGTGCAGCGTCCTACTCTGGATTCGTTACCGACCTGAATAGTGAATACTTACCTTAAATATGCAGTATTCAGGTCAGAATAGAACGTTAAAAGAACAAGGTTAACAACAAAATATACTATATAATTTTTTGTCAAAGTATACCCGGTAGAGAATAATTGATCTGAGATTAGCCAAAAAATTAGGTTGTCTCATTCCAATGTATGCTCCTCTCCACCTACAACCGCCGTCGCAATTTTCGTAAAACTCCCGAACCAAAAGGCGCATCAGCCAAACCCGGCCAAGCCCTTCGTTTTGTGGTGCAAAAACACGACGCCTCGCATCTGCATTACGACTTACGTCTTGAACTCGGCGGCGTCATGAAAAGTTGGGCCGTACCCAAAGGTCCGTCGCTCAACCCGGCAGACAAACATTTGGCCGTGCTCGTCGAAGATCACCCGATTTCGTACAACACGTTCGAAGGGCATATTCCCGAGGGCAACTATGGCGCTGGTGATGTAATTGTCTGGGATACTGGTACATATCATGCTGAAACCGCAACTGACCCGAAAGAAACCGAGCGCGACATGCAGCGCGGTTTTAAAAAAGGACATCTGCTGTTTTTTCTGGAAGGTAAAAAATTGCGCGGACTTTTTAATTTGGTACGACTCAATAATTCTGACAAAGAATGGCTGCTCATCAAACAGGCGGATGAATATGTTTCGGATGATGATGTGATCAAAGACGTTCGGTCGGTGCTGTCGAAACGTTCGCTGGTCGGGCGGCATGAAAAGCGCAGATTTAGCGGTGTCATTGCGAGGAGCGAGGAACGAGCGACGCGGCAATCTCATGGGGTCACCCCGCATACTGTTAGTCAGAGCAGTGGTAATCCATCGAGATTGCTTCGTCGCTCCGCTCCTCGCAATGACAGTGTCAAAAAAAGTTTCCCTCGAATCTCTCCCATGCTCGCCACCCTCGTCGACGAGCCGTTCGATAGTCCGGATTGGTTGTTTGAATTGAAGTGGGATGGCTACCGCACGCTCGCCGAAGTGCGCCAGGGAAAAGTTAAACTGTACTCTCGTCGCGGTACCTCGTTCAATAAAAAGTTTTCTGCGATCACGTCGTTACTATCTCAGATTACCGAAGACGTACTGCTTGATGGTGAAATCGTGGCCGTGGATAAGAAAGGCACGCCGTCGTTTCAATCGCTTCAAGAAGTAGCGGAAAACGGGTCAAATCTGAAGTACGTCGTTTTCGATCTACTATATCTGAGCGGTCAGAACCTCACGAGTTGGCCGCTTACCGAGCGCAAAAATCTTCTCAAAGCATTTGTTAAAAAATATCCTTTCCTCACGTACACTGCGTCTGTCGAAGGAAAAGGTAAAGCTTTTTTTAAAACTGTTGCGAAAAAAAATCTCGAAGGCATCATCGCTAAACGAAAAGATAGTGTCTACCAGCCCGGCGTTCGCAGCCGTGACTGGCTCAAAATTAAACATCATCAGACTGACGAAGCGCTCATCGCTGGATTCACCAACGCGCGCGGTGCTCGCGGTTATTTTGGTGCGCTCGTTTTGGGGCAGTACCGCGGCGGCCATTTAGAGTTCGTCGGTCATACCGGGACAGGATTCAATCAGAATACTCTCGCGAAATTGTACAAAAAAATGAAAAGATTAGAAACAAAAACTTCGCCTTTTTCCAAAAAAATTCCGCTCAATGCCCCGGTCACGTGGATTAAACCAACTCTTATCGCTCAAATAAAATTCAGCGAACGAACTAAAGACGGCGTGCTTCGGCAGCCAGTGTTTCTTGGTTTGCGGGAGGATAAAAGACTGGAAGAGATTACGGAGGAACAATCAATCTCTGTCATTGCGAGGAGCGATCCCGACTCAGTCGGGAGAGCGACGCGGCAATCTCGTCGGACTACCTCGGGCATTGTTAGTAAGAGCAGTGGCAAACCATCGAGATTGCTTCGTCCTCCGTCCCGATTTGGATCGGGACTCCGTCCTCGCAATGACAGTGTTGTGCCCGAATTCACCAACCTCGACAAAGTCTACTTCCCCAAACTCGGCCTCACCAAAGGCGATGTGATTGCATATTACAAAAAAATCGCGCCGTATATTTTACCGTACCTCAAAGATCGGCCTGAGGCGCTAAATCGCCATCCGCACGGTATCAGCAAGCCGAATTTTTTCCAGAAAAATTATACGGCGCCCACGCCGCCGTTTGTTGAAACAACAGCATTATCAAATGACACCATAGGCGAGCCAACGAATTATTTGCTCTGCCAAAACAAAGAAACCCTACTATATCTCGCGAATCTCGGCTGTATTGAGCTTAATCCCTGGAACTCACGGACTAATTCGATCGCTTACCCAGATTACCTGGTGATCGATCTTGATCCAGACAACAATACGTGGGCAGAACTCGTCACCGTCGCGAAAGTAGTTAAAAAAATTCTTGATGTAGCTTGTCTCAAGAGTTATATTAAAACTTCCGGTAAAACCGGTTTGCATATCTATGTCCCGCTCGGTGCCCGGTATCATTTTGATGACGTGCGCAAATTTTCTGAGCTGCTCGTCAATTTGGTGCACGAACGATTGCCCGAGCTCACCAGTGTGGAGCGACCATCAGCCAAGCGGAAGAAAAAAATTTATCTCGACTTTTTACAGAACCGGATCGGCCAGACGCTCGCAGCGCCGTATTCGCTGCGTCCGGTGGCTGAAGCGACAGTTTCAACACCGCTCCAGTGGAGTGAGTTGACGACTAAACTCGATCCAAAGAAGTTTACGATGAAAACAATTTTTCAAAGACTTAAAAAATATGGTGATATTTGGCAAGGTATGTTGCGACAAAAAAATGATGTAAAAAAATCAATCGTTTATCTAGAGCGCAGAGTATTGAATAGAAAATCGTACAGTAGCTAAGTGTAATAGAATTAGCATCAAATATGTATGCCAACAGTTTACATTCTTCGTTGTGCTGATGGCACGCTCTATACCGGTTCGACGAATAATCTGGAAAAACGGCTGCACGACCACAACACCTCCAAAGCCGGCGCCAAATATACGCGCGGCCGGCGGCCGGTCGAGCTCGTGTACCAAGAAACGGTCGCGAGTTTATCCGAAGCACGCAAGCGCGAGGCGGAGATAAAACGCTTGAGTAGGGAAGAAAAAATACTATTATTCTTCCTAAATGGAAAAATACTCGACCTAACGACCTATCATCGACAAAATAACGCTTAAAATCGACCGATTCCAAACTTGAAAAAAATTGCCGAAATCCTTAAAATCACCAGATATCGCTCGGTACCAGTACCAAGCGATGGGATCGAACATGCTTTTCTTTACTTAAACCTCATATCAAATCGTACCCATGATTGAGCTTATACTTCTATGCAAACTCCTGCCGAAAAAAAACTTATTTCCGTTATTTCACATTTTTTATACATTCGCCCCCATACTGAGCCCACGCATTTGATTGATATTGGCGCTGGCAAAAGTCTCGTGATCGAAAAAAGTTTGCTTGCCGAACGTGGCCCTGTGTTTATCTGTGACAGAACTGATGTGCACGACCCGACGGTCAGCGCGCCGTATATCAAACATTGTTACACCGTACCTGTGGAAGCAATGCCTACCGTACCATCTCTTACGTATGACGCAGCCTTCTCCAACTATGTGCTTGAGCACGTAGAAAAATTGCCCGAAGCGGCGGCAGAAATCGCGCGCATTCTCAAGCCTGGTGGCTTATTCGTCACGTCGCTACCAAACCCAACCGCACCCGAATTTGTGCTTTCGAAGTACACACCGACCTGGTTTCACCAAGCTATTAAAGGTGAAGGAGAGGGTCACCATGCGCACGAAACCCACTATGCTTACAAAAATATCGACGAGTTTATTACTGTTTTCTCTCACCACTTTTCATTAGTTGAGGTAACGTATTTTGCCAACACACTCGGGTATCTCTATCGATTTCCGGTTCTAAAAACTCTGAGCCGCTGGTACGATGCATTCCTCAACCACCTAGGGAACAAACGACTGCTCGGTAATGTCTGTCTGGCGTTTAAGAAAAAAATATAGAAAAAACCGACGATGCCAGCGCCTTCACCCATCAACATCAGACCATTACCCTTATCGTAGAAGATGCGTGAGGCCAACTCGAAACTCCGCAACAACTGGTGATCGAGGGCTTGGTGCGCCATCCCCGACAAAATGGCGTTTGAGCCGTTGAACCCCGGCGCCGTACGCGGAAATTCGGACTTTGGCATGACATTCGGGATATCCAGATACATCTAGAGTGCTGATAGTACATTCTCTTCCCAAAGTACTCCAGAAACGCGCGCACCGATTGCATCATATGTCTATCCATAGTTGTCTCCGTCAGCACTCGGCTTACGTAACCCACCTTATTAACTGAACAACTCTGAATTAAAAAACACAGGTGGTGCCTGCATTTTTTAGTCCAACACGAAATATTTTTTACTTGAGCGACCCCAAATCAAGCGTCTGATCTATTGCAATATCCATAAGAAATTCTGGGGCATGGCTCACCACAATCATCGCACCTTCAAACTCGCTGAGTGCTTTGGCAATGATCGGTAAATGACGAAAGTTTATATGGTTGGTCGGCTCGTCCATAATGAGGAGACCTGGTTTTTGTAGTACGAAACGGGCATAACACAACAACCCTTTTTGACCCTCCGACATAGAGCCAACTTGATTTTTTAATATTTCCGGTGTAAGCAAGAATTGCGCGGCTGTGGCATAAATTTCTTGATTCCAAGGCTGGTGCATCATTTCAGCAAGCGCTTCGTAACCGGTTTTTGAAAAATCAAGCCCCGAAAAATCTTGGCGGTAGTAGCCGATCACTGTGTCTTTAAGAATAGTAGCACCTTCCTCACGTCCTTCGGCAAGAGCAGCGAGTAGTGTGCTTTTACCAATCCCATTTGGTCCAAGAATAAGGAGTTTCTCTTTCTTTCGCACCGTAACAGGTGGCGAAATGATTTTACGCACAGGCTCATGATTCACCATCACCCCAACCGAGCGAATTTCAACGATCGGACCAATAAGCCCTTCTTGAGTACCGATTTTAAATTCATTGATAGTGCGATCTTCCTGGCGCACGTCAACCATTTCATCCTCAGCTTCTTCTACTTGATCGCGTAATTTACTCGCCAACTTACGCATCTTTCCTCCTTTATTGGCAAAAAAATTAATTTTTTCTTTGCGATCTAAAATACTTTTGCGTAGTTGAGCATTTTTCATACGTTCGCGCTCGATTTGCTCTTCGATTTTAACAAGCACATCGTAATAGTCGCCAACGTACTGCTCAACTTTGTGGGTAAACGAATCCAAATACAATACACCGTGCGTGAAGGCGTTCAAAAAATTGGCATCATGCGAAATGACGAGACAGGTCTTTGGGTAGTTAACCAAAAATTGCGTCAGATGTTCGATACCCGCCGCGTCGAGATTATTGGTCGGTTCGTCAAGCAAAAGAATATCAGGTTCTTGAATAAGCGCATAAGCAAGCAGAAGTCGCGCCTGCTGGCCACCAGAAAATTTCTTGATCTGCTTGTCGAGCGGTGCCGATAAATGGACTATGTCGAGCACGTCTGCAATTCGCTTGGGCAGATCGTACATTTTTTTGTCAAAAGCTTGGGCAAAAAAAGCCTCCACTGTTTTTTCGAGGTTATCGGCGCGCATGACCTGGGTGGCTATAGCGATCGTCGCACCAGGACGGATGTTTACCCGACCTTCTTCCGGCTTAAGCTCGCCGGTGATCATCTTAAAAATAGTACTTTTACCAGCGCCGTTCTGACCCATGATGGTTATTTTGGCGTTTTCACGTACCGAAAAAGACGCCTCTTCCAACAGTATGCGGTTCTCGTTATAAAAAAATGAGACCGAATCAAAGCTGAGGATAACATTACCGTGGTTCATAATATAGAGTGGTTTTTCTTTTTAACAAGCGGTTTTATATCAAAAAAACCTCTTGTTTGTCAATCTAACATATGAGAAACGATTATCCTCTTAGGGGTTTTGCAGGATGGTATAGTGTGGGCATATTCTACATTTAATCACAGTATTATTGACAAATCCGTCAAAATAAGGTATTTTTTATCGTCTCGCTCTTTTAGCAAGCACTGTCCTGAAAATGCACCTGGTGAACACGCCTTCACCTATTTAGGACTTACACGTTTAATCTGTCATTTCGAGCGAAGCCAGAGCGGAGTCGAGAAATCGCTTAAAATATAGCTAAATTGAAGCGATTCCCTCCTTGGAGGATCTGAGACCTCCACTACGCTTTCCCGACTGTGGTCGGGATCGCTTCGGTCGGAATGACAAACGCGTAGATCCTACCTTTTTCAGGGCAGTGCTTTGAAGCCAATCCTATACACTGCCAGAACCAACACCGCCAAGGAGGATCTCATGTGTTCCCTATCACGCCTGCTCGCCCCAACTCTCTTTGCACTGGTCACCATCACCACCGGCTGCGCTGGCCACCTGGCTCCGGCAACCATCTTCGGTTCCGCCAAGAACACCGACTATCTGACGACCTGCACCCCACAGCCGTCATTGCCGGACGGACGGACTGCGATCCAAGCCGAGTATCTCGGTAAGGGCACGAAGCACAAACTCTTTGTGAGCTGCGGTGACAGCCAGGCCGTTGCTACCTGTGCCCCAGGACAGGTCGCCCGGGTGGCCATGATCAGCGGCGAGGTCAAGGCCGTGTTCGAAGGCACCCGAGACCGGGATGGTGTCTGGTACATCCCCGTCGAACAGACGGGTAACGCGATCAACCTGTACCGCACCTGCTCCGCCGGTCAGACGACCGTCACGAGCACCAGCCCGTCGGTGCTGGAGGATCTGACGAATCAGCTCTAACCAGCTGCCCGCCTTGTAAAAGAGCATCTTCTCACTTCTGAGAATTGCTCTTTTTTCTTTTGCTTCGTACAATGACCGTCGTATGCCACTACCAACTACCCCCTCTCTACCAAAATTTAAAAAAATAATTTGGGATTATTATCATGAGCACCGGCGGTTTTTTGCCTGGCGCGAAACTACTGACCCGTACGCCATTGTGGTCTCAGAAATCATGCTCCAACAAACGCAAACCGACCGCGTGGCCAAAAAATTTCCCGAATTTTTAAAAATCTTCCCTACGTTCAAGGCTCTAGCGCCGGCGCCGTTAGCCGACGTACTCCGCGCTTGGCAAGGACTTGGCTATAACCGCCGCGCACTTGCCTTACAAAAAATTGCGATACGAGTGATGTCGGAGTTCGGCGGCCACCTCCCCAACAATCCCGAGATGCTAGAAACATTTCCCGGCATTGGGCCAAATACCGCTGGCTCAATCTGCGCGTTCGCTTTTAATG
>JBPOHP010000033.1:0-7257 GCA_052035445.1 Candidatus Magasanikiibacteriota bacterium | reverse complement strand
GATTCGTGAATTAGGCCGCGCTTCACCATTCTTTGGTGAATGAGATCGCAAGCTGCTGGATCGACTGCGCTTAAAAATTCGAGGTCGTTGGTGCTATAGCCAAGATCAGCACAGGCCAGCACGAGATGCGGCAGGTCAGCCCCGAGTTTGAAATCCGGAGCGTGCGGTTTGAGGTCAGTGAAACGGAACGATGGACGTTCGGTCAGGACAACGACCTGCGCATTGCAGGCGCGACCACGAACACGTCCGGCCATTTGGAGTAGACGGTTGTTTTCGAGTTCTCTGCATACGAGGACGTGGCGGCCGTTGATGACGGTTTCGCGGTATTCCTTATCAACGATAATGACGGTGTTGAGCCCGGGAATGTTGAGGCCGGACGAACCAGCCGACGTCATGAACACCAAAAACGGCGCCTGAACTCGACCGTTAAGAAACGGTTCAAGCTCTTTGATGTTGGTTCCGCCGTGATAGAAAAACGACGGAATCTGTGGCTTGAACTGTTGAGCAAGCTCTTCGGCTTGACGTCGGGTGGGCACAAAAACTGCTACACCGCGCTGTTGGTCCTTGAAGCGGCTCATGTTCTCGGTGATGTACGAAGCTGGGTTGTCATCGTATTCAAAGATCGTTTCAGCTTCGCGGTTTGGATCAAAGGCATTGCAGGTGACCACCTGGTCAGAGTTCAGGAAGGAGCGGTAGGAGTTGGGATCAACTGTCCCCGACATCCAACATGTCGTGATTTCACGTTTGCGTATCAGTGCCAGAGCAAATTCAAGGTCGCTGCTCGTATCGTGGATTTCGTCGCAGAAGACGACGTCATCCTTGGTAATCAAGTTACGTTTGAGGTAATTGAGCGCGATACCGGGTGTAATGACCAGAAGGTTGGCGTTGCGGACGTTTTCACCCTGATGTTCGCGGGTAACGATAGCAATACGCAAATCCTTCGTGCCAAGTGCGTTTTCGGCGATTGAACCGATCGCGACGGTTTTTCCAGTTCCCGTTCCCGCGATCAAGCCAAAGCCACCATGGGTCGAGAGTCGAGCAGTGGCGGTACGGAGCACTTCTCCGCACTCACGTTCTAGTAGGGTCATCCGAATCCGTTCGCGGTTTTTAAGGGTGGTCACGATATTCGCGCACACGGAACGGGTCGGGCCAATAACAACAACACGGTCAATCGTTCTGGTTGGCATGAAACGTCTCCTTGAGCTATTCGTTGGTACATGGTGAGGTGTGGACTGTTAAGGTTCAGGTCGTTTTGTTCTACGACCGCAGCGACGATGGGAGTATATATCGGCGCTACTGTAATACAACAAATAACTTGAAAATTTAGCATAAAAATAACCATCTGTCAATACAATGTGGGTAAAATGTGCGGGTAAAAATAACAACGTATTTATTTTCAATAAAAAATATGTTCATAATTTGTGACAACATTATATATAAAAGATATATTTAAAAAATATTTATATATTAGCCAAATTATTTCATTTATAAAATTTATTAACACATAATATAAACTAAAAAACGGACATAAATATCATCCGTGGCATCATGAGCCTTGTGATCGTTAACAACTCATCAACAAACATATATGTAACACTGCGAAGGTTTGGAGGGGAACATGAGCCTGATCGTTATGGCAGGAAGCGTACCGGGTACGCGGCATACACTGCCGGGAAGCCCGGCGTGGAAAAACAATCAAGACGCGTACGCTTGGCGACAGCTGCCGAACGATACGGTCGTCGCGGTCGTCTGCGACGGATGCAGCGCCGGTGATCATAGTGAAGTCGGCGCGCGTCTCGTCGCGCTGAAGCTTGTCGAGATCGTCGCGAGCAAGCTTGCGACGCACGCCGTTACGCATCTTCCGTGGAAAACGATCCAGGGAGAACTTGTTACCTATCTATCCGAGATCGCGAGGCCGCTCGGGTTACCGATCGCCGCGATCGTCGAACAGTGTTTCTTGTCTACTATCGTCGGCGCGGCAGTTACGCCGGATACAGCGGTGATCTTCTCGATCGGCGACGGTATCTGGGCGACCGACGGCATGTTCTATACGCTCGGGCCGTTTCCCGATAACAAGCCGCCGTATCTTGCGTACACCCTTACCGGATCGCCCGTGACGGATTTTCGTCCCGAGCTTCTCCAGTTCGCCGTCGAAACCATCGCTGATCCGAACGTCAAAACCGTACTGATCGGTTCGGACGGGCTGCACGATCTCATCGCGGCGCATATCAACGGGGCTTGTTACCCCGGTACCGAAAAACCGGTCGGCGAGCTCGAAAGATTGTTCGCTCCGGATTTCTTCTCCAATCCCGACGCGCTGCGGCGCCATCTCGCGCTCATGAATCGTGAAACCGTTCGCAACGGAAAGATCATTTTCGGACTCCTGCCGGATGACACGACGGCGGTTCTGATCCATCGTTCAACTCGTGTCGAAACAACGTAACGTATGAGACCGCAAAGGAGTATCACCATGTCGAAAGCACGTTTCGCGGAAGTCGCCCTCGCCACCGGTAACAAGGGCAAGCTCGCCGAGTTCAATGCCAAGCTCGCCATCCTCGGCATCAAGATGTATGTCGGTCCCAAGCTCGCGTCGCCGCCCGAGGACGGCAAGAGCTACTTCGAGAACGCCGCCATCAAGGCGCGGCACGGCGCGAAGCACTGGAATGTTCCGTGCGTCGGCGAGGATTCGGGCATCGAGGTCGTCGGTCTCGGCGATCTGCCCGGCATCTACTCGTCGCGCTTCGCGACCTTCAACGCCCTCGATATCGAGAAAGGCATCAAGCGCCGTTCGCTCGAGGGGTTCGCGAGTACCGAAGTCGAGGCGCAAATGCTTGACCAGAAGAACAACGAGCTGATCCTTGGCCTCATGCGCGGCAAGCGGGGCGATGAGCGGATCTGCCGCTATGTCGCCTGCGTCGTCGTGGCGAATCCCCTGGGCGAGATCCTGTATGTCAACGAGACGAGCGTCTGGGGTCGCATCCTCGAGTCTCCCAAGGGAACGAAGGGATTCGGCTTCGATCCGATCGTTGAATTCTTCGAATTCCCGGGCCGCTCGGTCGCCGAGCTCTCCATGGAAGAGAAGGGGCTCATCTCGCACCGCGGCCAAGCGATTCAGAACCTGGTGCTCTGGCTCGGCGGCGAGTACGCCTAGTCGCATCTCAAGGCGCGCGCTGTCCATCGCGGCGGCGCGCGCCGTTTTTTTACCAATGAAAGAGAGTGTGTCATGGAAATCAAAATCGGCGGAAACTTGTTCCGCCTGGGAAAGCCGTTCGCCGAAGATGGCGAAGCGCGCGTGTACAAAATCAACGATACGACGGCCGCAAAAAACTACAAGCTGCCGTCTGATCCCGGTGTTGCGACCGATCCTCTGGCTGTTGCCGCGGCTCGCGTCCGGCTCGTCGTTGCTCAGCCCAAACTGCCCTGTCTGCCGCGCGATTTTCCCGCATCGATCGTCGCGCCACGCACGCTCGTGCGCGATCCGAAGAGCGGTTTCATTATCGGCTTTACCATGCCGCTTGTGAAATCCTCTATCGGTCGGCATGACCAGAATCTGTTTGCGGCTTCGCATTGAACAATACAGGCGTTGTTTTGAAGGTAGGCCACCATAGGCCCGGTAGGTCCACACCCGATCATAGCGCTGAATGCCGCTGCCACAATATAACGTATCATGTGTATTCCCTTCCTCATGTACAGCGCGCAGTACCTGGTACATGAATGTTTGTCAACGGATGAACGATATAATTTTCGTTACAACCTCCTTGTCTCAAATTATTTTTCCTGTGCGTATGAGTTTTAAAATAGTGAGAGATACGCTATTCTATCTATGATGTTGTAGTCTATATTAAAAAGCATATGCCGGAACATTTTCACGGCGACCACAGTCGCCCTATCGAATCTGAAAGTGGAGCTCGTCAAAAAGATATTGATTTTTTGTACGCCTGGATCATGAAAAAAGATACGAGTAGGCGAGACGAGATTGAAGCAAAAAAAAATAAAGTACGAGAAACAGAAATGCGACTCATGGTACAGCTCGCTCGCGAAGCCGGGATACAAATTAACGAACCACGATTTGAATGGGATGATATTATTCTTGATCGGCCAGAAATTGGCGAAGATGCTTATGGACGAGTGGTTATGAAATATGATATTGACGCACGTGATCGGGTACGAGAACTGTATGAAGACCGTACCGAATCGTTGAATGGAGAGTTGGTGGTTACGTATTCAATCGTAAAAAAATATTCTAAAAAGCCCGAAAAACTGCGTGAACCGTCTTGGCATCCTGATAATCAGCATCAAGATGTTGTCGAAACTCTCGTGCCTCCTAAAGAAATCTATCTTAAAGCCAGCAAAAACGCTCTCGACACTCTCAATAATGAACGTAAAGAACAGGTACGACATGCGGTGGAACAAGAGGCTCGCTATCAAGCATTTTTTAATCTTCTCCGGCAGTATAAAAAGAAAATGCCGCTTATTTTTTCGCCAAAAGATTTTGAAATCAATCAGTACAATCCTTTATTCCAAGGGATGAAAGAGTTTGTGCCAGATAGTTTTTTTAAAAAACATCATGGCCCTGCCTATGGATTTCGTGTTCAGCCTGAAAAAGATTATTTCGTAGTCGAGGCGTATTTCAAAAAAACGGGGCATGTCTACGAGTCATATTCATTGTCTGCCTAGTCCCCAGACCTTCTCCATGCCATGGGGACGCACTACCAACTGCGCTAACAGCCCGTGTAATTTTAACATTTTTTTACAACACATTTCCCGTATTTTTTTCATTCATACAAGAAAATTTTAGCTCAGATAAAACCTATCAAACACTGAAAATACCTGCCAATAGAGGCCGTTTCTGCTTAGCGTATGTAGTCTCTCTCACACACACAACAAAAAACTACCCAAGGTGAGCCTTGCGTAGTGGTATAGAACGATTAGTCAGAAGTTTGGCACGTCCGAAATGATCCTCTAAAAAACCCACGATACCACCGTTGACTACCGTCTTTGTTTGTACTTCCTTCGGGATAAAAATCCTGAGCGACCAGGGTGGTATTGCTCACACGCCCAATCTGCTGATTTCCGCACCATACCGTGGTATAAGTTTGATCTTTATCGTAACGGAAACCTAATTTCTCCGCCGTGCACGTAGCAAATGAGATTACAAACCCACGTTCCTTGGGACTGCCATACGGTGCGTTACACGGCACAGGATGTTTGTAGTCGTATCCTTGCGCAAAACATACGTCCTTTTTTCTGAAAACGAATGTTTTTTCAAATCCGCGGCACTCAATTTTGTGCCCCATGCACCCTGGATTATTGGGCTCATCACACGCCCACCGGCTATCGTCGTTTGGATCAAAGCTCAGTGTATCTGCCAGTGCTAGCCCACCAAGACCGACTACTGATAGTGCCAAACTCGTTACTCCAAGCTTCGTTCGATAACTCATGGTTCGTTCCTCCGTATGAACGTTCGTACTATACCGTATGTTATTTGTCAATACTATAGTATTTTTTGTAGTTTCTCATTAATGAATGAAGAGTTGTGATATTCTTATATAATTTTAGTTATTTGATTCACGCATTATTAGTCTCATTCGAGTATGCGCCCACGCGCTCTCCATATTATTGTGGCGGCGGTGAGATTATGGCCATCCAAACATTTTAAGGTCGGTGCTGGAGCTACCCCTGTTACCGCAACCATAACTGCGGCCGACAACTTCCTTGCAATCATTTTTTATTTACTTGGAGTAAATTCACCAAGATGCAGTAACAACAAGTTCTCACATGGTACGACACGCTCGACCAGTACAATAATGGACTACTCACCGTACCACATTGCAGCGAATAATTCGTACCAAAAACCGCCTCGATTAGCTGGCGGTTTTTTGATTGCTTAATAGATTTTTTCTATCTCTGTCCCGGTATAATAATGTTTCAAAATCGTCTTGTAGTCCCACCCGTCTTTCAGTGCCCGAGTTTCCGCATCATGATTACTCATACCCACGCCGTGCCCGAGGCGTTTCATACCTTTATCATACTTGGCCTCGACCGGTACAAGCCACGGCTTATTCTGCCCGCCCCACGCTTCTTTCCAGGTGCGGGTTTTTCCGTTGGTTCGCGATGAGTAGGGGGTGATGACCGGCGTGCCTTGGTACGTCACCATTTCACCATACGTTTCACGCTGTGCCTGGGCAATTTTTGGCATAGAAAGCTCGGCATCATACCCAAGGTACAACTGATCATGAGTAGAGCCGAACACATCAAACAGGCTGTCGCGTTTTTTCTCATGTTCGAGCTGGAAGTAAGCGTATGACCGCGCAGCAACGAGGAGTGCTTTGCTGTATTCGTACGGCGCACCGTTCCACGTTTCGGTGATACCAGCAATATACCAATCCAGCGGCAACTCGTTAATCACAACCGTTGAAGACGATTTAGCCGAAAATCGGTATTCGAGCGTACCGCGATAGCTATTAAAATTATATTTTCGTCCTTTGATGCGGCGGGCATTTTCGGGAAGAATAAAATAGTCGTTGGGTTGTACCGGGGTGAGCCGCAGTGGTGCGGTGGTCGAAACGACCGTGTCGCCAAACTGAGCAATATGATACCCATCCACGTACGACAACGTGCCCGTGGTGTTGGCTGGCACAAACGCCTGATAGTCACTGCCCGCAAAAATTTGGTAGGGGAATAACAGCTGCACCGGAACCGTAGATGATGTTCGCAGTAATCCCACCCGCACGATCGGCTCAATCAGGAGCGAGCGCGGCTCTAATTCAGCGGTCGTGGTGGCAGGTATAATCTGGTTCAGCGGGGTATCGGTCGGAATCTCATCGGTTGTCGCTACCGGCAGGGTGGCAACGGGGGGAGGGGAGAGGGCTGCTGTTTGTGCAGCCGCAGAAACCTCGACATCGAGATAAAAATAACCTTTATGTACCCAACTCAGATTTTGGGCAGCCAAGTAAAAATGCTCGCGGTACGAACCTGGCTCACGTGGAGCGCGCAGCACAAAAGTAAATGACCCTTCGTTTCCTGGCTCAACCGCAGTTTTCAAACGTGCGGGGGTAAATGCATTAATCCAACTAGCGTCAGCAAGTTCGCTCTCATGATATTTTGGTTCAATCGTAAAAACGGTTATGCGCCCCCTGCCGGTCGCATTCCAACTCGCCGTACCCGTATTTTTAAATACGACGGTCACGGTGGTGGTAGCGCCCAGAGAGAGTTTGATCGGGTCAGGCACTGATTGCCGCACGAATGATGCTTCAT
>JBPOHP010000139.1:0-4974 GCA_052035445.1 Candidatus Magasanikiibacteriota bacterium | reverse complement strand
TATATGGAAAAATAGCCAAATATGCGCTTATACTCCTGCTTATTCTAGGGTGGGGGAGCCTGCCGATTTTCTTGCCGTTTTTCCGCATTTCTTCGGTAACCTATACCGGATTTTCGTCACCAGAACTGCAAAAAACAGCTGAAAAAACCGTTGCTTCTGTACTCACCACTGATAAACCATGGTGGCCCCGTAATAATTTTTTTATTTTCAATACTGAGGCACTCACGACCGAACTGCTCAAAGAACCACGCCTCAGATCGGTTGAAGTACAAAAAACATTTCCGCACAACCTGATCATCACCGCTGCCGAAAAAAGTAGCCGTTTAGTGTATTTTTCTGCCACTGGTAATCATGCTGTCCTTGACGAAGAAGGGGGATTCCAACAAGCATTTACGACCGAAACGAGCACGTCATTTATCTCTAGCCTGCAACCCGCGCTTCCCGCAGTTTCACCATCATCTACAGCCGCTTCTACTACAACAGAAGCACCACTCACCTTTCCAACACTCGCGCTTACCGAGTCTGATAGTAAAGCTATCCCGCTTGGTCTTAGGTCACTCCCTCGGTTAATCGACTACCGAACTACGGCAGCACCAGGAGCCTATAGCGCTACCGGGACCTCAGTCCTATCACCTACTATTGCCAAACGAATTCTGGAGTGGTCAGATGTCCTGAGCAGTTCACCACTGGGTAAAATGGCGGCTATTGGCATTGATGGTGAGGCAGCACCTTACCGCCTGATTATTAAAACTGCACAGCCATGGAAGATTATTAGCGATACGAGTAAAACGCCCGCCGAACAGTTGAACGAGTTATCATTATTGCTCAAAACCCAAAAACCTCAGCAGTATATTGATATGCGGTTCGATGGACGGTTATATTGGAAATAATCTTTTCCAAGTACAGGAGGCGTCAGACTTTATAGGAGAGCGGAGGGATTTTTAGGACATAGACTTATTTGTATCGCTACATACAAAGAAAGTCGTTTATATAAGGTTATTAATAACTGAGTATAATGACCCATATACTCAATTTAATATAGACGTGCTAGAGTAATTTTACTTATAAATTGCCTATGATTAACTATCAACTTCCCCAACTCGATGATTTTCTCCTCCATCTCAGTGCTAATAATTTTTCCTCTGAAACCGTCTATAATTATGAACGTGAATTAAACACCTTTGAACAATTTTTAACTGCAGATATTAAACAGCCATTTAACAAACTTACCAAAACCGACATTATTAGATTCCAAGCCTACCTTGCCTCTGATGACCGTAAAACCGCCGGTAATAAGATTTCCGAAGGCCGCCTTGGTAGTTTCTCCATAAATCGCATCTTATCTACCCTACGCTCATACATGACGTTTTTGGAAGACATGGATGTTAAGCCCCCGGTATCCCCGACTGCTATTAAACTTATAAAAACGGAGAAAAAACATGCTCGCGTACCAGAATTTGAAGAAATCATAAAACTTATCGAATCACCCCAGCGGTTTGAAGATGACCCTCAGATCGCCTTGCGCAATCGCGCGCTTCTGGAGACGCTCTTCGCAACCGGAATGCGTATTTCTGAGCTGCTATCGCTCAAAGTCAACCAAATTGATAAAACCGGCCGCATTTACATCATGGGTAAAGGAAAAAAACAGCGGTTTGTGTACCTCACACCACGGGCGCTTAATCATATTGCCAACTATCTCCAAGCCCGAAATTCGGTCTCAGAAATGCTATTTGTCCCCTACCGCGGCTCAAATAATCAGGAAAAGAACAAAAAACTATCAACGAATTATCTGCAGTGGAAAATCAAACGCTACCGGGAATTGCTCGACATCAATATTCCCATCAGCGCGCATACCTTGCGTCATGCGTTTGCTACTTTTTTGGCTGAAAAAGGGGCAAATCCGGCTGCTATTCAGATTCTTCTTGGTCACGAATCGCTCGATACCACCACCCGCTACGTGCATGCCTCAGATCGGTATGCCGAAAAGACGCATCATGATTTTCATCCGCTTTTGTAAAGTATACGGAAATATTCGGCTCACCAAAAAAATAGGCCTGGTTGGCCTGCTCACACTCACTTTCTCTTTTTTTGCGATTAGCGGTGCGATACTATTGATTAAGCTCTACGTCTTTTTTATATAAGCACTACTTTTTAATCTACTCTATAGCCCATTCTCCAGGGGTTCATTCGCTGATACATGAATCGCATACCGTAAAAAAGAGTTAAATCGACGACATAAACCATTTTTCCTTGGCGTTCGTATACAAAAATATCGGGTGATATATCGCCAGACAATAGCGCGTCTTGTCGAATTTTTTCTTCCTTAAAGTACAAAAAAAGTTCGCTAACAATTGAATGTTGCATCCCTGAAGCATCGGTATAGGTAAGGTGCGCGCAGCATGGAACAAAAGATTTTTTTTGATCTTTAGCTTGTAGCCCACCTGTGACTTCGATAGAGTCGACTCGTCCACTAAACACCTGCGCGTGACGGAAGTGCTTGATAGATAAAAGACGTAAACGATGAGAAAAAATAAAAGCCGCTGGGTATGCACAATAAGCAGCACCCGCAAAAAATAGAATCACTACCAACCAAAAGCATGCTGTTACCAACCATGGTGCTGATTCATTTCTCCACACCAACTCACTAGCAACCACACAACCAGAACAAACCAGATAAATGGCAGAATAAAACCAGCATCTAATGTTTTTGGGATATACGACAGTGGGCATAGAAAGTTTCTCGAGCAATAAATACTATTTTTATCCCATCACCACAGAACTCTCCCCCCAGATTCTAATAAAAGCTTCAGCGGGATTCGAGCGCGATCGCGTATTAATGAGCTCGGAGTTCATAACTACAATTTTTAACTCTTTTCGTGTTCCCACAAAAATTCCTGGGTAGTCTTTCACAAACTGGTTGATAATTGCGTCAATAATAATATCTTCTTCGGGAGAGCTCCCTAATAATTTTTTTACACCTCAGTCTTATTCCGCAATTGCCCACACGCCGCTGCAATATCTTGCCCTTGTGAGTAGCGCACGGTGACGGTAAAACCTTTGTTCATGAGCGTATCGCGCCAATGCTCAATGCGCTCGGATGGTGTACGTGAAAAGACATCGATATTATTCACTTCAGCGTCAGTAATGCTGTTGTACGGGATAAGATTGATGCGGATATAGGGCATGCGTTTGCCAAGATCAATGAGAGCTTTGAGATGCTTGTCGTCATCGTTTACTCCGCCAAGCATGATATATTCTAAGCCCAAAAAGTGAGTTTTGGTGCCAAATTTTTCATGATATTCATTCGCCCACTTCACCAGAAATTCCAAGAATCCCGGCTTATGGGAAGGCATGATAAATTTGCGACTTTCTTCGATAGCGCTATGCAGAGAAATTGCCCAACGAACCGCCGGAAAATCAGGATCTTGCAAGACTTTTTCCATGCTCGGCACGACACCCGCAGTTGAGATGGTAATTTTTGTTGGACCGAGATCAGTATTCTTAAGAAGAATGTTGACGGCGTTTTTGACGTTTTCGTAATTTAAGAGCGGCTCCCCTTGCCCCATAAATACGATGTTGGCCACGCGAGCATTCTCTTGTGCAAGCAAACGCTGTGACAATCGATACTGATCAACAATTTCTTGTACCGAAAGATTGCGCTTGAAACCTTGTTTACCGGTCGCACAAAAAGCGCATTTCATGGGGCAGCCAGCCTGGCATGACACGCAAATCGTATAACGATCGGGCGCGAGTTGATCACTCTCCCCCACCCGCGACAAACTTGGGTCAGCTTGCTTTTTGGTAGGACGACCCATAATGACAAGCTCAACATATTGGTCATCAGAGAGCTTTAAAAGGGCTTTACGAGTGTTATCAAGTTCGCTTTTCAAAAACGTATGGACGGCAACCGAGAGCCAAGGAATTTCGGCTAAAGCGGTACGCATCTCAAGCGGCAAGGTAGTGATTTGATCGTACGAAGACAGGGTGGTATCAAACCACGCGGTGTGGATTTGACGTGTTCGATAGCTCGGTAGATTTTTGAGGAATTCATCTAAACGATGGTCTGAGGCCATAAAAACAGCTCAATATTAGGCAATAACGTCACCAGTTTGGAGTTTCCACAAATCAGCGTACACTCCTTTTTTGGCCAAGAGTTCGGTGTGTGTCCCCTCTTCGGCTACGGCTCCGTGTTTAAGCACCACAATGCGATCCATTTGCATGATGGTTGACAAACGATGAGCAATCACGATAACGGTTTTTCCGGGCATGATGTGGGTGAGAGCATCTTGAATATAGCGTTCAGACTCTGAATCCAGGCTTGAGGTTGCTTCGTCCAGTACGAGAATCGGCGCGTCGCGCAAAATGGCTCGCGCAATTGAAATACGTTGACGCTCGCCACCAGACAACTTCAAACCACGCTCACCGGCTATGGTAGCATGGCCTTCGGGCAGACGGTTAATAAACTCATGGCAATGCGCAGCTTTAGCGGCCGCATATACTTCGTCGTCGGTTGCTTCTGGGCGACCATAACGAATATTCTCCATGATACTGCGATGGAATAACATCGGCTCTTGTGGTACAAGGCTGATCGCTTTCCATAAACTTTCCTGCGTAATCTGGTTGATGGGCTGGCCGTCAACGGTGATACTCCCCTTCTGCACATCGTACATGCGGAGTAATAGCTTAACCAAAGTTGATTTTCCTGAACCGCTTGGGCCAACAAAAGCAACCTTTTCTCCAGATTTAACCACAAGATCAAGATGCTCAAACATGGGTCGCTTTGAGTGGTACGTAAAACCGATATCTGTGAAGGCAATCTCACCATTTGCAACCTTAAGTGTCTGAGCGCCAACGATGTCGTTGATTTCGAAGGGATTCACAAAAATCGCAGTCATTTCTGAGGCATCAGCAAGCGCTTCTCTCAATCTACGAATGGTACTTCCAAAACACCAGATATAATTCACAAGACTCATG
>JBPOHP010000071.1:0-2781 GCA_052035445.1 Candidatus Magasanikiibacteriota bacterium | reverse complement strand
CTTCGTCGATTACAAAATCTTCACACGCGCCGACGCTGAAAAATCCTTGCCACGATTCATCTATTCCCCGCTTGACCCATAAATCTATAAAATAATCGCTCATGTTTTGGTGATAGGCTAGATGCTTTTGCTCTGCTTGTAATTCCTTGCGCCTTGCCTCTTCCCGTTGTTGTGCCGCTTCGCGCTCGGCTACCGCTTTGGAGTGACGCTCTCTTGCCAGCCTTTCCATTTCGACGGGGTCGGACATCGTACCACCGCCCAAAAACTCACAGGCTTCCTTGAACGTCTTGCCCTGCCACGCCATGACAAAATCAATCACATCCCCCGCCCCGCAGTCACGCGTCCAGCACTTCCAAAAGTCGCGCCCGTCTTTTGTAAAGACAGAAAAGCCGTTCGGGTTATCGCCGCCGTGAAGCGGACAGGCGCAGTGTCCTTTATTCACTACTCCCCCTGCGCGCTCGACTAACTCAGTTAAGTTCGCTTTTTGGATAATGGCTTCGATGTCATACATTTTATATGTCCTCATTAGGCTTGAAATTCTTTAACTCCAATTCGTCTAACTGATTGTACTCAGGTTGAAAATTCACCCACCCATTGAAATTTTCGGGTCCAAGTTTGCGCTTCAAACAAGACACCAGCATTTGTCGTTTTCCCTGCACAATAATATCTCCAAATTCCTCACCGTCTTTTTTGTAGTGACTTGGACGAACAACCGACAAAACACCATCAGAGAATTGCTCGATTGTACTTGACCATTGACCGTCGTCCATAAGTGGAATAGGTACACTGCGCTGATCCACTTCACGCTTCGCTTGAACGCCCAAGACTGTACGGGTTACAAAGCCCATCGCTATTACATCTTTGACATAGGACGTAACGCGTCCAAAAAATTCATTTAAGCCCGTATCTGTCATTGGGCGGAACTTTTGCAGATAATCTATAAATATTGAATCAATGGATTGTGTCATGTTGTCATCCTGCCATTTTTCGACACTTTCCAAAGCACCGGCGATATTCTCAATCGTCATGTCAATCTTCGATTTTCTGCGTTTCATACTTCTGCCAACAAACCATAATGGCACGGTGTAGAGTTTTCGTATCCCTGTTTTCAAATTTCCCCACTCGTCATCGTTCATTCGCCCGCTTGCCACTCTGGACACACTGATTTTATCTTCTGCCGCGACATGAAAAAGGCGTAATTCTTCAACCGTCTGCTCCATTGTGACATAAATGACCACGCTTTTCGCGGCGGTCTCGTTACCGTTTTGCGCCTGTTCTTGCAACCACTTTGCGCGCATCCTTGCCCATCGAAGCATGAACCCGGTTTTGCCGTTTCCCGGTCTACCGATCACGCTGATTAATTCTCCGGGTAGCACAGGTAAAAAGCCTCGGTTTTTTTCAGCATCAAATTCCATGTTTTTGATATACAGGGGCATACCTCCGCCGTCATTACTGCGGCGCCAATCTATATAATCTTCTGCGGCGTTCGATGCTTCAAGCGGTGTGAAAACAAGTCTGTCAAGATTCATGTGATGGTTTCCAAAAGAGAAGTGCGCTTGTCGCTTGTCGGAGCGGCGGCAAACGCTTGTGAATAGTCTACTTGAAAGTAATGCGGCTTATGAAAATATTTTGAACGATACTGGATGCGATCAGGACTGTTTGCCCATTTTGCGAATTGCTCAAATTTTCTTCCCGCCTGTTCCTGCTCTAAAATCCATTCATACGCTTTACGAGCATCTTCCGTTCGCGGCAAAAGCATATCCATTGCTTTCTCAAAACGCTTAACGGTTTTTTCCAATTCAATCGGAAAATCGTGCGTCAAATTCCAGAGTTTATTCATCTCTTCACCTTCTAATAATTCATAAATTAGTTTTGCTGTATCTTTTGCAAATTTTCCATGACGAACCCCTCCCTTGAAGCCAGCGTCCTTCAATTGGGCGTACAATATTTTTTCAATATCATATATTCCGATTTTCATAAGGTCTCAATTCTGTAAATTAATACAATTCTCCTATGGCGGCATAGCGAGCCCGGATAGAAATTCATCAAATCCTTTTTGCTACCTTTCGGTAGTGGCTCGGCGCTTGTTTATGTCTTTGCTATCAGACACCACCTTTCGCTTCGTTCTGGCTGAAATTCATCAGCCCTGCGCCTCTGCTGTTCTCGGCTTTGTCCAGAGGTTGCCCGTGAGGGATTGGGGTTGCGCCCGTCGGTAAACTTATTCGTAACAGTTGGTTCAGTTTCGCCTGTCGGCATGATCGCCGCGCTCTTGCTATGTATGCCGCCCGCCCGAACCGTCTGCGGGGAGCAATTGAAAATAAATACCCTAAGCCTCTACAATTTTATAATCAGCGGGGTCAAAGGGTAAGCCTTGCTTCTTCAAAAATTCTATGGTGTGCCAAATGGCATGATTAGCGGCACGTTTGGATGAAAACACAAACGCCTTATTCACATCTTCGACAAGCATGTCGTGTTTCTTGTCATCATATTCGGGCGGGGTGTCAACTCTTGAATAAGTATATCCTTGCTTGTTGACGACCACGCATCGAATTGGCAAACTGGGTTCTTGTTTTATTTTTGGCATAGAAAAAGCCCTTTCGAGAGTATTCGGCTTGCGGTTTCCCTGCATAGAGATAAGGGTAGCCGAAGCCTCTCGAAAAGGCTCTCTCCATGCTTGATCGGTTTCCGCAGACCGTTTAGTTGTTGACAGTGATTATATTCACTTTTTGTTTTTCGTCAAGAGCCTGCCGCCCCCACCGAAGCGAGGGCGGCAGGGGTGGG
>JBPOHP010000068.1:0-5177 GCA_052035445.1 Candidatus Magasanikiibacteriota bacterium | reverse complement strand
CTGAATTAGTCCGCTTTATTAACTGGTACAACACGGTCAAACCGCATCGTAGCCTGAGCGACAAGACACCTTTGGAACAGCTTACTGAATACTTTTATCCAGTGGAATTGTAAACAACGCTGGAGTTGCTTACAACTAAAAATATTATGCACAAAATAACTGTCCTCGCACTTCTTGCTATTGTTTTTGGATTATCCACCGTGGTGGTTTTGCGAGATACATTTTCAGCTAAAAAAATAGACAATGCTAATTCTGAAAAAACTATTACTTCGGGTGTGCCTGAAAAAACGCATGTTCCAGACACCATAATAAAAAATACAAAACAAAATACGGCTTCTCCATCAAATAAAAACATATCAACTTCGGTTGTAGTTGAAAAATCCAAAGAAATTCTCAGCGAGAGAATAACCACTTCTTCAAACGAAGGTTACCTATCATATAAAAATTCAGACTTTGGTGTTGAATTATACATACCGGAAACCGTTGCTAATATAACCGATTATAGCCATAAAAAAATTGGAGAATCAGTGTTGCAGTTTGAAGAAATAAAAGCCGCACCAGGTTTTTTTGAAGTATTCATAAGAAAAGGAGACGTTTTTAAAAAAAATCAAAAAGCTACCGATGACGATATTGTTTATTATAATTGGGATTTGTTCTATGAAGAATTTCAAAAAAAGGTCGTCATAAAATCTCAAGCACTAAGAAAATCAGAAAAAATAATTAAGATGTACGGATTGACATTTTTAACGGGTTATTATTTTAATCCAGAACTTGATTCTTTCGTACGTTTTTATAGAACATATAAAAACGATTTAGAAGTAACGTTAAATTATTATTTAACCGTTGACTGGTATGGTCAAAATTTTTCTTATATCGATAATACTTCGAAAGTCTCTCAGGAATTGATGGAGGGGCTAATGCCAACAAATACAAAAAATAGTATTGATTTTTTTGAAAAAATTGTAAGTACTCTAGCGATAAAATAACCGCACTCGAGAAATGTATTAAGCATTCGTTAAAATTTTTTGACGAATGCTCGTAAATTGCTCAGATGAGGTGCCGCATGCTATCCCGCGTTATATCAATCTCTCTAATCTGTTGTTTTCTTGCCGTCTATGGAGGTTGTGGAGAAACGACCCAAGACACCATAACCATAGAACAAGCTACTTCAACTATTCCCACAGCCTCGACTTTTATCTTTCCCGTTCGAGGTAAAATGATTATCGATGTAGCCAAAAATACCGTTGACCCACGCAATGATGGATGGAAGGTAGACAACTACTTCGGCCATTGGTGTGACGATTGTGGTGGTTGGAGAGGATACCATCCAGGAGAAGACTGGAATCTCGCGTGTCCGAACGGAGGCGGAAAATGCGACCTTGGTGAACCGGTCTACACGGTTGCTGATGGTCTTGTGACCTATGCGCAAAAATACCCTGGCGAAGATATCGGTGACGCCATCGTCATCGAGCATCAACTGCCAGGCGAGGAGAATCTGTCTAAATACATTTTTCCTAACACCATCTTCCCGGCAGCTGATAACCCCATAAGCCGGATGGTAGAAAGCGGATACTTGCACCTGCAAAATCTGCAAGTAACCAAAGGACAGGTAGTTAAAAAAGGGGATATGATAGCAAAGATCGGCTTTGAAAAATCCCCACACCTGCATTTCGAAATCCGCTGGAAGACGGGAAATACGATCTTTGCAGGCTACAAACCTACCCACCAAGCCCTCACCGACCGCGGCCTACTCGTCCCCACCGCCTTCATCAGCGCTCACACGGATGCACCATTCGTCTTCGTCCCGATGGAAGGTTGGAATCCATCGGTCTGCAAAAATCAGCCCAGCAAGAGCGGTATCGATTCAAGTCTGGTCTGTCAAAAAACCACGATAGCTCCACGTGGTGCAACCATTTGGGGAGCTGTTCAGAATGATCGCATGCGTCGAACAACTTGTCTTAGCGCCGCCTTTTTGAAAGACGGGTTGTATCAGTACTCTTCGCCCGCCACATGCCTGACCGCCAGCGACACAGCGATGCGTGAACGTACCATTTTTTGGATACGCACCACCCCACCGACAACTGGCACCTGGCGCATCGATTACCTAACTGGTGAGACGGAGTACAGTCTCAAAAAACTGACCGAATCAACCTTCGTGGTGAATACGGCAAACGCACTACCACCTCCCCCGCCGCCCCGCCCCATCAATCAAACCTTCTACGTTTTCGCGGGAGTCAAACTTATGTGCGATCGACCGCTCGCCCGCGAGATTTGGGGCGACTATCGCTGCGACGGAAACCGTATCGCAATCCCATCCGGACAAAGTATCTACGGTATGATCAAGATTCATTACCTTGCCGCGAACGTTCGTTATCGTTTTATCCACGAGCTGTACTGGAATGGCGCACTCACCACAACGCTCGATGAACATGTCTGGCAAAATAGCGGCGTTTACGGACAGGCAGAAGCCTATGCCTTCCCCCGAGTCGCCCTAGACACACTCGGCCGCGCACCCGATAACGGCGTATGGACTATTCGTTCATTCATCGTGGTTGACGGAAAATTCACCAACTGGATAACCGATCAGACGGTCACGGTGTTCTGGCTCCCTAAACCCTCAGCACTCCTCGTGTCTGAGGGAATTTATTTATACTATTAGATTGTTGCATAACAAAAAAGGGCTGTGTATACACGAGCCCTATCAACCTATTTCTTTAAATATTCATCGAACCATCGGACGGTGTCGGCATAAGCCTGCACCACATTGTGCCTCTTGCGCATACCATGACCTTCGTCCGGGAAAATAATGAGCTCACTTGGGACGCGGCCACGGACAGCTTCGTAGATTGTAAGCGCCTCGCCTACTGGTACTCTGGGATCGGTTGCTCCTTGAATCAGCAGTAACGGGCCTTTGACACGATCTGCAAACGTTGTCGGCGACAACTTAACCAGCGCGTCATAGTCGGTAACAGGATCACCGTACTCTGATTTACGCAACTCCAGCCGATAGGGCGCGGTATTTTTGAGAAACGTAACCAGGTTAGCAATCCCTACGATCGAAACACCAACATCGTAAGAACCTGCAAACTTGGTCATAGCCATGAGCACCAAGTACCCGCCATAACTACCACCGAAGATACCAATTTTGGGTGTTTTGCCGTTTCTGGTATATGTCTTTTTCACGTAATGTGCCACATCTTCGATATCAGTGATGACCTCGAGGCGGCGGACACCGTTATCTGCATCGCGATACGTTTTTCCATAACCAGTAGACCCGCGCACGTTGGGCTGGATCACGATATAACCAGCGTTCAACCACACCTGTACTGTTGTGTCAAATCCCGGTAGTGACTGCCCTTCAGGCCCACCATGATAGCTGACGATTACGGGACAAGGACCAGTTTTTCCTTCGATACATGCGCGCGGCTGTCGAACAAACGCTGGGATGGTGGTACCATCACGGACAGGAATCTCGACGAGCGAGGTTCCCGAAAACGATAGCAGGTTTGTTTCTGGCATACTCGAACGCATGAGGTACTGCATGGTATGGGTCTGCCAATCATACAATACGTTCGTAGCAGGCTGAGTATCCCAATCAAGATGCAGTACCGAAAAACGACCATCTGGAGAAAAGGAACGAGCAGTTGTTAAGACAACCCCAGCTGGCAGAACCGGATCCAGTAAAGGCACTCGTTTCTCCAAGTCAATTCGGTGTAAACGAAGATACCCACGTTCGTTAGTCACATAGCTAACGTACGAACGATTGCGTGGAAGACCAAACTCATCAACCTCATACGGGACATCAGGAGACAGTTGCGTAAACTGACGCTCGGTAAACACGTACAAACGACTGAAGTCGCTAAACTTCGTAGTTTGTACTACAACTTCCGTAGAACTCCTGCCGAACTTTGCCTCATAGTCAGCTTTCTCATTCTGACCAAAGAGCGAGTCGAGTTTCTTGGTGAGTGTATCGAATTTCCAGTACTCGCGCGATCCATGACCTGTTTCCCGAACCAGCAAAAGCAGGCCATCGTTTGCCACATCGGCAACCGACCACAGACCAGGTTTGTCGAATATGACTTCCAGCTTTTTACTCGCAATCTCGTACCGAAGAATGCGATAGCTATCCAGAGCAGCGTCGTTACAGCGAATATAGATAGCAGCCCGATCTGGCGTTGCCCCCACATAACTCGTTCGAACTCGCGGCAGATGTTGCACCACAATCGGTTCACCACCTTCACCGTTCATAAGATACACGCCGGGATTTTCTTCGCCGTTTCTGTCTTTTTCATAAACGATTAACCCTCCAGCTACCAGATCTTTCATAACAGCGGTTTCAGTACCCGCCGTAAGTTGCACAGGAAAAGTATCGGGCGCGTCTTGTCGCCAGACTTGAAAAACACCCGTGATATTCCAGCTAAAAAAAGTCTTCTGCCTATCCGGCGATAGAACAATGTCGAACGGGTCGTGCCGAACATCCAAAATGCGCTCAATTAGACGTCGCACACTTTCTGGAGCCGGTTTTGGAGCAAAACGCTTAAGCGTAGCTGCATCAACGCTCTCTATGCCATGTCCATGATACGTGGTTGGTTCCATATGTTTATCTTTTTTCCCCCCCGAACAAGCAAAAGACAGAAACGCACAGCACACAAACACAAGCCATCGCACGTACATGAGGCACCTTCCTTGAGGAGTTGAAATTTCCCTATAACAACATAGTCACAGGTTCGTGTTTAGTAGCACCGATCCATTAAACTGTCAACTTATATACATAGAATCATACATCTTCTTTTATAATACAAATTATGCTATAGTAATTTAATTTTTAAAAAAAACGCTTGTATGAACCAAAAAATCGCTAAAAAAATCTGGACGGTCATCGCCATTATTGGCATTCTTTCGATGGTTATCTTCACCGTTCTCCCCGCCTTCCAATAAACATACCTATTAAGAACAGAAGGCCTCCTAACCTACTGCGCTACTGCGCTACTTACCTACTGCGCTCACATGTCGTCCTCTACCAAAAAATGGAATATTGCCCCGCCAGCGCCGAGCGAATTTATCGCCGAACACCCCGAACTGCCCGAAATTATTGCTCGTCTACTCTGGAACCGTGGTTTTAAAACCCAAACTGAGATTGATGAATTTTTGAACCCCGATTATTCGACTGATATTCA
>JBPOHP010000043.1:0-3826 GCA_052035445.1 Candidatus Magasanikiibacteriota bacterium | reverse complement strand
TTGGTGGGCGGCAACCATTGTGTGGAATAGGAGTGACATCAGTGATAGAAAGGACATTGAGACCATTTGCATGTAAAGCACGAACTGCACTTTCACGCCCACCACCAATACCTTTAACGAATACGTGCACTTCTTTCACACCGTAATCGACAATTTTTCCAAGCAAGTTTTTTACTACAACGCTTGCGGCATATGGTGTTGCTTTTTTTGGTCCTTTAAAACCACTGCCACCGGCTGAGGCCCAGCCTAATACATTGCCGTTTGGGTCAGAAATAGTAACGATCGTGTTGTTGTAGGTAGCTTGAATATAAGCATTTCCACGCGCTACTTGTCGTACTGCTTTTTTCTTTTTTGTTTTAGCGGTTGCTGACGCCTTACTGCCAGTTTTTTCAGTTGAAGCGGCTGGCGTTACGGGAGTAGTAACAATTTTTTCATCATTCATACACTAAATGCAAAGGTTAGGAAGAGAGAGGGAAAGGATTAAGTTTTCTGACCAGTATCCTTACGGCCACTACCCATAGTTTTACGCGTATTACCTCTGACCGTTCGAGAATTGGTTTTGGTACGCTGACCACGAACCGGCAAATGTCTCATGTGGCGAATTCCGCGAAAAGCCTTAATATCTTTTAAACGTTTGACGTTAGCCTGGACATCGCGACGGAGATCGCCCTCAGTACGATAGCTTTTCTCCACGATAGCACGTAGCTTATCTTGTTGTGCATCAGTGAGATTTTTTGTTCTGATATTCACATCAACTCCAGCTTGCTGCAAAATTTTACGAGCAAGGCTAGGACCAATTCCGTAAATATACGGGAGTGACGCTACAATACGTTTTTCTTTTGGTATATTGATACCGGCAATACGCATACAGATTGAATGTCTAATTTCTAACGTCTTGTTTCTAAATTTCTTAGAACAAAGACCTTAGTCATGTGGAATTAGTTTTTAAACAATATATATTGATTATCCTTGACGTTGTTTGTGTTTTGGAGTTTTTTTGCAAACGATCATGATACGACCTTTTCGACGAACGACCTCGCAACTCATGCAGATCGGCTTTACTGACGCTCGAACTTTCATACTAAGTAGAATAAAAAATACTATTTAAAGAAAAAACATCAACCACTGCCGCGATATCGACGCTTAATCATAAAGATCAAGCTACACCGCACTGGTTGATACGATTAACTAATATATATTGTGAATTGACTCGATCATTTCAACCTTTACAAACGATGGATTATACGTCCACGAGAAAGGTCATAAGGAGTTATCTCAACTTTCACCCGATCCATAATCGAAATCCTAATTCGATTCATTTTCATTTTCCCGCCGAGATATGCAATGATCGTTTGTCCACTTTCGAGTTTTACACGAAAATGTGTTGCCGGTAGCAGCTCTTCAACTACACCCGTCATTTCAATAATATTTTCTTTGGACTCTTTGGACATTGGAAAGGTATTACGATTAAAAGTATAGCGACATTTTGCCCAGACGTCAAGAGATGGGCTATAAATAGTTTTTCTTGGCTTAAAAGGCCGCTTCTATTCAATAATTGCTTTAATCCGACGTACTCCAGCGCTCACTGCTTCTTCTTTAACAATTTTAAACGTACCGATAGTACCGGTATGTTCTACGTGCGGCCCACCACAGACTTCACGACTAAAGGTTGCATCTGCCGGATTTGCTGTTGCTGGCAACGTAGCATCGCCAACGGTATAGACTTTGATCTGCGCTTCGTATTTATCTTCAAACAAACCAATCGCACCCATTTTTTTAGCATCGGCAAACGACATTTCTTGCCAAGTTACCTGGTAATCTCGCTTGATGGCGGCGTTTACCAAGTCCTCAGCTGCCCGAATTTGCTCCGGTGTCATTTTTTGGGGATGAGCAAAATCAAAGCGCATGCGTTCTTGCGTAATATTACTCCCCCGCTGGGTAGCGTGAGGGCCAAGAATCTTCATGAGGGCGGCGTGCAGTAAATGTGTAGCCGTATGATATTTGGTCGAGACTTCGCTATGATCGGCTAAACCACCTTTGAATTTTTGTTCAGCACCGGAGCGTGATAAATCTTGGTGTGCTTTAAATGCTTCATCAAAACCAGAAACATCAACGCTCAGGCCGTTTTCAACTGCCAATTCTTGCGTCATTTCGAGCGGAAAGCCATAGGTGTCGTAGAGCTTAAACGCTTGTTTGCCGGAGATTTCTTTAATCGCCTGACCAGTTTTTTCAAAGGCAATCCGAAAACCAGCGAGCAGTTTTTCAAACTCTTTCAGACCTTGTTCGATAGTGTTCAAAAATTTGCTTTCTTCAGCTGCCATTTCGGTGAGGACAAAATCCTGGTTGCGTTTGATTTCTGGGTAAACATCACCAAAAATCTCAATCACTTTTTGGGCGATCGTACTCGTGAAATGCTCTTTGATGCCAAGTAACCGACCATGGCGTACCGCGCGACGAATCAGGCGGCGCACCACATAACCCTGATCTACATTACTCGGCGCAATTCCGCGATTATCACCCATAATGATGGTTGCTGTTCGTACATGATCAGCGACAATGCGCATCGAACGCGTAATGTCTTTATGCTCGATATATTCTTTGCCGGACATGTCTTGCAGTTTTTGAATCAGCGGCCAAAAGGTGTCGACCTGGAACGTGTCGATAAAACCATTCATCACCATGAGCGTACGCTCGAGACCCATGCCCGTATCAACGTTTTTCTTGGTGAGTGGCTCATAACGACCGTCGGCTGTTTTGTTGTACTGCATGAAGACATCATTCCAGATTTCAAGCCAATTATCTTCGTCAGTACCCGGGCTACTGTTTTCTGGCGGGAATTCTCCCTCGCCTTTCCAGAAGAACATTTCAGTATCAGGGCCACACGGACCCGTTTGTCCGGCCGGGCCCCACCAATTATTTTTTCGGGGAAGATAGGCAATTTTATGCTCAGGGAAACCTAATTTTTTCCAAGTTTCGGCTGATTCTTCATCGCGGGGCGCGACATCGTCACCAGCAAAAACAGAAACTGCTAGTTTTCGAATATCGATTCCCAAACACTCTTTCGACGTCAAAAATTCAAAACTCCATTCGATAGCTTCCTTTTTAAAATAATCCCCGAGCGACCAATTGCCCATCATTTCAAAAAATGTTTGATGACGATTATCACCAACTTCATCAATATCTTGGGTACGAATACATTTTTGGACGTTCGTAAGACGGGTTCCCGCTGGATGTTTTTCGCCTAAAAGATATGGCACCAGCGGATGCATACCAGCAGTCGTAAACAAAACAGTTGGGTCGTTGTCGGGAACAACCGGAGCTGAAGGGATGATGGCATGGTCTTTGGACTTAAAAAATTCAAGGTATTTTTGACGGAGTTCGAGAGAAGTAAGCATAGATAATGATTATTGTTTAAACGCAGGCAACATGTCTTCGACAATTTTTTTCAGGCGACGCTCGCCTGGATGATAATACCATAAGTTAGCTTGTCTAGAATCTGGTTTATCCAGGTAATAATATGGCAACTTCTCGGCCAATTCTTCAAGTCGTAAACGAAGCTCTTGCTGCTGAGAAATACCTTGATTATATTCCGATAACACTGACCGAGACTCTTTTAATCGTCTCATTAATATAGGATCCACAACAAACCTTTTCCAAGCTCTCACACTTTCGGGAGATAAGCTGGTCAAATAGCGACTGTCTAAATCACCTCCATCAGCAAATCGATCGATATTACGCCTAGCAACCAAGTACGACGGACTTATGATCACGAGTACTGCCAGCCAAACTACTACACCCGCCAAAATGATCTGCGTCACCCGTTCAT
>JBPOHP010000106.1:0-15058 GCA_052035445.1 Candidatus Magasanikiibacteriota bacterium | reverse complement strand
GTTTTTTCGGTCACTTTGGCCGTCTTAATGCCGCTACCGCCACGACCTTGAACTTTGTAACTGTCAATCGAGGTGAGCTTGCCGAGACCGTTTTCGCCGATCGTCAAAAATTGTACGTTTTTATTTTTGGGGTCTACCACATCCATACCAACCACTTCATCATTGTCGTGCAAACGAATGCCGTGCACGCCAGCGGCTGCTCGACCCATACCGCGAACATCAGTTTCTTCAAAGCGGATGGCCTGGCCTTCTTTAGTGGCGATCATCACATTGTCTTTGCCGCTTGAAGGGCGTACCCATTCCATACCGTCGTCTGGTTTGAGTTTAAGTGCGATGATACCGCTGCGACGGACATTCTCAAAGTCGCTGAGCGCAGTTTTTTTGATGAGTCCTTTGCGCGTGGCCATGACCAAATATTTGGCGCTCGTCATGTCGCTCATCGCGAGAATGGTAGAAATTTTTTCGTTGGGGGCGAGCTGCAAGAAGTTGACAAGCGCCTGGCCCTTGGCAGTGCGGCTACCCTGAGGAATTTCATACGCTGGCAGCTGGAAGACGCGACCACGGTTGGTAAAGAAGAGGAGGCTGTCATGGGTGTTGGTGGTAAGTAAGCGCTCGACAGATTCTTCTTCTTTGGTGGTAACACCAATCACGCCCTTGCCGCCGCGCGATTGTTGGCGGAATGTTTCTGGTGGTACGCGTTTAATGTAACCATCGGTGGTCGTGATGATAATGGTTGCTTCGTTCGGGATAAGATCTTCCACGGTAAAATCTTTAACTCCGTGGGCGATGATTTTGGTTTTGCGTTCGACGGCAAAATTCTTTTTGATTTCTTCGGTTTCGGTAGTGACAATACCGAGGATTCTTTTTTCAGAAGCAAGAATTGCCTGGAGCTCTTTGATGAGTGCAAGCTTTTCTTTGAGTTCATCTTCGATTTTTTGGCGTTCAAGGTTGGCGAGTTGTTGCAAACGCATCTCAAGAATCGCGGTCGCTTGGCGATCAGAGAAACCGAATTTTTTCATGAGGTCGGCCTTGGCCTGGTCTTTATCGTTTGCCGCGCGGATGGTTTTGATGACTGCGTCAATCTGGTCGAGTGCTTTTGACAACCCTTCCAAAATATGGGCACGTTCTTCGGCTTTGTTCAGATCAAATTCCGTACGTTTGCGCACGACGACTTGGCGATGTTTGATGAATTCTTCAAGAATGCTCTTAATATTCAAAACGCGTGGCTGAATACCATCAACGAGCGCCAGCATGTTGTAGTGGAAGGTGGTTTGAAGTTCGGTGACGTTGTAGAGCTGGTTCAAAATCTTTTTCGGGTAGGCATCTTTTTTGAGTTCGATCACGACGCGCACACCATCTTTGTTTGATTCGTCGCGTAAGTCTTTGATGCCATCAAGTTTTTTCTCTTGCACGAGCTCGGCGATTTTTTCGATGAGCGTGGCTTTGTTAACTTGATAAGGGACTTCGGAGATAATAATTTGGAATTGGCCGTTTTTGAGTTCTTTGATATCAGCGTTAGCGCGGATAACGACACCGCCACGACCCGTGGCAAAGGCATTCAAAATATCTTTTTTACCATAAATCGTTGCGCCCGTTGGGAAGTCTGGGCCTTTAACAATCTCAGCGATTTCTTCGATCGAAGTATCTGGTTTTTTGATGAGGGTGGTGACCGCGTCACAGAGTTCGCCCAAGTTGTGCGGCGGGATGCTGGTCGCCATACCAACGGCAATACCCATGGTACCGTTCAGGAGGAGGTTGGGAACTTTTGTTGGCAAAACTTGCGGTTCATGATGTGAACCATCGTAGTTGGCTACATACGGGACGGTTTCTTTATCAATATCAAGCAACAGCTCTTCGGCAATCGCGCGCAGTTTGGCTTCGGTATAGCGATACGCTGCCGCACTGTCTCCGTCCATCGAGCCGAAATTTCCTTGGCCATGCACGAGTGTGTGCAGCATCGAAAAATCTTGGGCCATGCGCACCAGGGAATCATAGATAGCGCTATCGCCATGGGGGTGGTATTTGGCCATCACCTCACCGACGACGTGGGCGGATTTGCGGAATTTAGCGTTGTGGCGTAAGCCCATGGTCCACATAGCGTAGAGAATGCGGCGGTGCACGGGCTTAAGACCGTCGCGCACATCGGGCAGGGCACGAGCGACGATAACGCTCATGGCGTACTCAAGATAGGCTTGTTTTACTTCGTCAACAAGCGGGGCAATAGAAATAACACCTACTTGTTGGGGGATGAGTTTTGGTTGGTCGGACATAGTAAGAGTGAGTAGCTAGACTTCGGCAGTCAGTCTTCGGACTTCGGCACTTAGTTCCTGAAGTCTGAAGTCAGAAAGCTCAAGTCCTGGCTTAACAGAGCATAAACTGTGATTAGTATAGCCGAAGTTACGACAGTTGACAAATGCCATTTTTTATGGTATTATGGCTAGTCTTGCTCACTTGGCGACGTCTTGCAATAAGACAAGTCGCTCTTTTCCCCTACAAGACAGGAGTACACATGCTACAGTTTTTAGGCCGTATCTTCGGACGTGCCATTCCTGCCAAAGCTGTTGTAGCCACCCCGGCGCCAATTGTTTTAAAAGACCCGAAACTGATTTTGGCCGAAACCATCGTTGGTGCGGCCAATCTGGTACGGGAAGAGCTCCGTCCAGGTTCATATTGGGCAGACAAGAACATCAACGCAGGTCGGCTGGCGAACCATAGTGGCTGCTCTGACATGGCTCAGCCAAAAAATGGGGGCTCGCCTTTCGTTCTCGTTCTGACATTCAACCAGGACGCGACCGTGTGCACAGTGAATGTGCTTTCTGGAGAGCCTGACACCGCTGATCGCTTTCGTGTCGCGATTCAAGCTGCGATCAACGCCGCTGGGTTGACCTGCACCGCAGAGCTTTGGCGCTAAACATCCTCCCCCGCGAGTCGCCCACCCCCGATATGTCATCGGAGTCTGGTCGGCCACTCGCGGCCATTCTAAAACCGCTTTGGGTTTCCAAGGCGGTTTTAGTTTTGCGGTCTATTTTTTGTTAGATGAATTTGTTCTGGTCGTTGTCGTGGTGGGAGTGGTAGTAGGTAGTAGGGTTAAGGTAGAGCTAGAGGTGGTAGTTATAGGGGTGGAGCTGGGTGTGCTGGAAGGTGTGTTTTCAAGATTCGCGATAGTATGGGAGAGCTGGTTCACTTCGTGGGCAACCGTGATCGCGCTCGAGCTGGCGGCAAAATTAGTTCCCCAACGATCTTTGGCTTGTTGTAGTAGTTGATATTCACTGCTCTCGCGCCATGTTGACAGTGTGAGTCGTCCCGATAAGGAATATATCCAGACAATAAGCAAAATAGCCATTACTGCGACAACTGCGGTGTACACAAACCCCCAGGCTCCAGTAGGGGGGGTGGGGTTGTTGGTTGGGATTAGATCGTTATTGGTAGACATACTCATGAGTGGCTGCCACTGTCGATGGTGTTGAATTAGACTACTTTTTCGAGTAGGAACAGTTTTGTCTCGTCGGCTGGCAGATCCTTAGCCTTAATCGTTAATTTTTTGTCTGTGGCCTCTGGTTTAAGGCCGATTTCTTTGATAAAAGACTCGATAGAGTGCGCTTGCGGATCGGTGTCAGTTTGGTGTGCTACTGGAATAATAATTCGTGGTTCAAGACTGGTAACGGTGGCCGAAGCATCGACAGGGCTCAGGTATGTAGCGTTTCCGCCAACCGGTACTATCAAGATATCTACACGTCCAATTGCCTCTATCATTTCGTCTGAAATTTTTTCTTTGATCTTCCCCAGATGAACTAGATGTATGCCTTCAACTGATAATTTAAAGATAGTTGTTCCTTCCGGGCCTGCAATACCTGTGATCAGGAGTCCTTTAGTATCGAATTCACCAAGTGTATTAATAATCAGCGGTTCACCGGTGAGCGTGATACTGCCGTCGCTGCCGCGGGAAAAAAGAGCGACATGAGCATTTAAACTCCGAGGAAAATCTCCTTGTTTTGGTCGGTAGGCATCGATGAGTGTAACAATATCTTGATCAACATGTTTGGTCTGAATTTTGATGGCGGTTTGCCCGAGCCAGGAAATATGCATACGAGTATTTTTTTAAGTCAGAAGTTCAAGGATGTTGAGGTGTTTGTAGTTAGTTCAGACCGTAGAATACCTAAAAATTTGTAAAGTCGCAACTGGTCTTGCCAAGTTTTAGGGGTCATGGTAGTATCTGATCATTGAAAATATGCCATTATACGTCACCTCGCATTAGTAGGTGACCCTCGTTTCCCGAAAATTCGGGCGGGTTAAGGAATATTTTTTTATTTATGTCAGACGACAAAGCCAAAAAGAACGATTTCAAATCGCTTCTGACCGATCATTTTGTCAACATCCCTAAAGTTGGCGATGTTATTAAAGGCAAGATTATTTCGGTTGAAAAAGGTCAGGTACACCTTGATATTGAAGGCATGACGACCGGTGTGGTGCGCGGCCGTGAATTGTTTGTTGAATCCCGCGAATACGCTAATTTAAAAGTTGGCGATACCGTAGAAGCGACCGTGGTGGAACTCGAAAATGAAAATAACGAAATGGAACTTTCCTTCCGCATGGCTGGCTTCCAAAAAGCATGGGACAATATGAAGAAATGGATGAAAGATGGTTTGACCCTCAAAGGTAAAGTGGTCAATGCCAACAAAGGTGGTCTTATGATGCAGGTTGAGGCATTGCAGGCATTTATGCCCGTATCTCAGCTTAACCCCGATCATTACCCTCGCGTAGCTGGTGGCGATAAAAATCGTATTCTTGAAAAACTTCGCGAACTTAACAACAAAGAACTTGAAGTTAAAGTTATCGATGTTGATGAAAAAGAAGAAAAACTCATCGTTTCTGAACGTGCGGTATGGGAAGATGCTCAAAAAGCAGTTCTTGAGTCCTACAAAGTAGGCGATGCGGTCACGGGTGAAGTAAGTGCGCTTACCTCGTTTGGCGCGTTCATGAAGTTTGGCGAAGGTCTTGAAGGTCTTATCCATATTTCTGAAATTGCGTGGCAGCGTATCGATCACCCCAAAGACTTGCTCAAGATCGGTGATAAGGTTAAAGCTCAGATTATCCAGCTTGATCACTCCAAAATCTATCTTTCTATCAAACGCTTGATCGAAGATCCTTGGAAATCAGTTCGCGATAACTATAAAGAAGGTGATAAAGTCACTGGTAAGATCATCAAGATCGAACCGTTTGGCCTTATGGTCAGCCTTGATAAAGATATTCATGGCTTGGCTCATATCTCAGAACTTTCTGATGAACCAATCGGCAATATCAATGATAAATTCAAAGTTGGTCAAGAAATTGAATTCGAAATCATGTCGCTTGAACCAGCAGAACATCGCTTGGGTTTGAAAGTCGCTGGTGTCAAAGGCAAAAGCGGACGTCGTCGTCCAGCTGGCGCTAAAGAAGGCGAAGTAAAACCAGAATAAGCATTTCTTTATAAGAAGCCAAAAACCGTTCTTACTCGAACGGTTTTTTGGTTGACAAAACAGATATGGCTTGATATTACCTGTGATATGTCTGGCAGTACATGCTGCTTCCATATTGTTGAAGGAGATAAAGAGATGCTCGAAAACGTAGAAAAATTTTTAAAGATTCACCAAGGAGTGTTGTCGTATGGAGTGCTGCTCAGTCTTTTGCTCGCTATGGCACTGATCATCCATCTTGCTCTGCAACTAAGGAGTAGGTCGGGCTACGGCATGGCAGCTGCTGGTCTTATTGCGGGGGTGGTATCGGGTTGTTTTTTTCTGCGTCTCTACCCGTCTGTACCGGTCTTTGTTCAAGATTGTTTTGTTCTTGTGTGTGGCGTCGAATTGATGGTCGGGTGGTTACTCTACATCTTCCAAATAGTGCGTGAGAAGCGTGAGTATGTAAATGACAGCTGGCGTTATCCGAAGTGGTAGAGATAACCACTCAATCAAAAGACGTAAACACGTTCCTTCCAACGGCGCCAGAAGTCGTTGGTGCAACGGTCAGAGAAGTTATGGGGCAGACCGCCCCTTTTTCTATCTCTTGCATTTTTCTCCGTTTCCGCTACTATACTCGAACGTATCATTTTAGACCCTTTTTATGCGTGATTTTATCAAAAATTTCGTTATTATCTTTGCTGGACTACTCCTCGTTGCCGGAGTGGTCAGTTTTGTTACCTCCTGGCGCAGTGCCAAAAAGCCAGAAACTGTGGGTATTGGCGCGATGATTGAACAAATAAATGCTGGTAAAGTACAAAAAGTGACCGTACAAGGTGATCAAATCACCGTGACACTCAAAGACGCTGCCGCCCGTCCGCAAATCGTAAAAAAAGAATACGATGAATCGTTTGGTGATATCATCAAAAATTACGGCGTAACCGAAGAAGCTCGAAAAACATTGCAGATTGAAGTGCAAGACGAAAGTTCGTGGAAATTTTGGGCTGCAAATTTGATTCCTGGCCTCATCCCCGTCATTGCAATCGTCATTTTTATCTATCTCATGAGCCGAAGTGCGCAAGGGGTGAATAATCGAGCGATGGGTTTTGGGCTCAGCAATCCACGTCAAGTTGATCCAGAAAATACCAAAGACAAAAAAACATTCGCCGATGTTGCCGGTGCTAAAGAAGCTAAAGAAGAATTGGTTGAAATCGTTGATTTCCTCAAAAACCCCAAGCGGTTTGCTGATATGGGCGCAAAAATCCCTAAAGGTGTGCTCTTAACCGGTTCGCCAGGTACGGGTAAAACGTTGCTCGCTAAAGCCGTAGCTGGCGAAGCAGATGTGCCATTTTTCCACATGAGTGGCTCCGAATTTGTGGAAATGTTTGTGGGTGTGGGTGCATCGCGTGTTCGTGATTTGTTTGCCAAAGCCAAAAAAGCGGCACCAGCCATCGTGTTTGTGGATGAAATCGATGCGGTTGGTCGTCGTCGTGGTGCAGGTCTTGGCGGTGGTCATGATGAACGCGAACAAACCCTCAACCAAATTTTGGTTGAAATGGATGGTTTTGAACCAAATTCTGGGGTAATCGTGATGGCGGCTACGAACCGGGCAGATGTACTCGATCCAGCGCTCCTCCGTCCTGGTCGTTTTGATCGCCGGGTAACGATTGATTTGCCTGACATTAATGATCGTGAAGAAATTTTGAAAGTGCATGCCAAAGGCAAGCCGATCACCAAAGAAACGTCACTCCGTAAAATTGCCGAACGTACTCCCGGATTTTCTGGTGCAGATCTCGCCAACTTACTGAACGAAGCAGCCATCCTCGCGGTACGCAAAAATCTTAAAGAAGTGAGTGAGCATGAAATATTACCAAGCATTGAAAAAGTATTGCTTGGTCCAGAGCGCAAGAGCCGGGTCATCAGCGAACATGATAAAAAAGTCACTGCCTACCACGAAGCGGGCCACGCCATCGTCGGGCACCTGCTCGAACACTCCGATCCGGTACGCAAAGTTTCGGTCATCTCGCGCGGTTCTGCTGGCGGATACACCCTCAAAATGCCAAACGAAGACAAACATTATATTACGCTCGCGCAGTTCCGCGATGATCTGGCAATGGCGATGGGTGGGTATGTTGCCGAAAAAATGATTTTTGGTGATAACATGCTCTCGACCGGCCCCTCAAGTGACTTGAGTAATGCTACCAAAATTGCGCGTAATATGGTGATGCACTATGGTATGAGCAAAAAACTTGGTGCGCGCACCTTTGGTCAGCGCGAAGAAATGGTATTCTTGGGGCGGGAAATTCACGAAGAGCGCGATTACTCCGACAAGACCGCCGAACTCATCGATCAAGAAATCCAGAGCCTAATTGCCGAAGCAGAAGAACGTGCTCGTCGGGTGCTCACCGATAATAAAGCGAAGATGGAGAAAATGGTCAAAGTGCTGATGGAAAAAGAAACGATCGAAGAGGCCGAAATCACCTCAATTCTCAAAGACTAACAAAAAAATAATCCGGGCGCTGCTCGGGTTATTTTTTTGATGGGTCGTGTCTGTGCTGGTCAGAACAAAAGGTTTTTAAATCACCCATAGCTTCCTGTATGGAAACTTTTCCTCTTTACGAGGTGGTAATATGGTGTTACTATCATGCAAAAGGTGGGCTGCGGTAGCCTGCTGTTTGCTTTAAAAGGAGTCCTACCATGCGTTTCGCTCGCTGCCTTGGTGCTTTGATGGCTTTGTTTGCGTGCAGCACGTGGACGAAACCAGTTTTTGGCCAAGATCATGAGACGTATTCGTTCCAGAGCTCTCTTGGCCGTTCGCGCATTTTTACACATGGAACAGTACGTTCCTGGTATGACCGAGCGCCAGACGGCACGATGATGGTTGCCTTGAATATTGCCTGTTTCCCAGGATTCCGTCCTGTCTCGCTGGTTACATCATATCAAGGATACGACACGCACCGTGAATTTTGTATCCCAGAGAACGCTGATGTCGTTGTCAGTCATAACGGCCGAGGATGCACAGCGCAGACCTGTCGTATGCTGTACAGTCTGAAAGAAGGTGGTAAGGCCCTGCCGCTTGACCACTATTCGTTGGTTGCTGTGCAGCTGCGGGGATCTGCTGTGCGACCTCTTTGCCTCCCGGTTGACCCGCTTCCCGTCGAGCCGGTTGATCGACGTGCTATCGATTGTGGTATCGTGGATAGGTCGCGACGGAATGTACTGTACCCTGCCATAGGTATCAAGGTCATGTGGCCAAAATCACGCTGATTTCAGCAAAAAAAGATATAAACGAGTCCCGTGCGGGGCTCTTTTTTGTTATGCTCTTAATATGATTGACAATCTATTCATTTTATGGTATAATACCGCGTTCTGTATGTTGATAGTTGTTTAACAACCAAAAACCACGCCTCTTTTAATGAGAGGTGCTTACGGAGGAAGTCATGCCCAAATTCACTGCCTTGATGCTCGCTGTTGCTATGCTGATCGTTGGTACGGCTGAGGTTGCGGCTCAGACAGATCGTCGAATTCCTGGTGGTCGAGGTATTTATTTTGAAAAACTTCAGCCGTGCACAAACGGAGCAATGCCATACTCATCCTATAAAGATAGTGTACGCTACGATACGTGTCCTGATGAGTCGAATGTTGCTGGAGAAGACAAGCGTCAACAATTCAGCTTTGAAAACGGTGTGGTACGTATCGTCTGCGGCCAGTCCGCTATCATCGTCGACGCGCGAACGACCCCCGAAGTGCACTATCTCTGTCTGAGTGAAGAAGTTGATATTACGAAAATGTCTAAAAAAGATGCGCGACGACAGTATGGGGTGGGGACCCTCGTCCTTTTGGGTGATGCTCTTCACTTACCTACAGTCGGCTGTAGCGAGATTGCACCCAAGCTGTCGAAGTGTGCTCTAGGAGAAGCAACTGAGGTTACTTTTACATATAGAGACCCTGGGTTGGTTAGAATACAGCCCGCCAAAAAGAAGCAAAAGCGCTAACAACTACCACCTCCCACAACGGAGGTACAAAAAGGGGCTTTACATGAACATCAATACCCGTCAAGCGTTGCTGTCAATTTTGGCAACAGGTGCAATCATTTTCACCGCCTTCTACTGCTGGCCTGCGCGCGCCGGACAGCTTTCGAAGAAAGAAACCGTCTGTGAGAGTACGGCTGATTGTCGGCGAGTCCTCGCTCAGCAGATAGATACCTGTCCGACTAATTCGAAACTATCGGTCTCCTTCTTCAAGGAAGGGGTCGCCGAAGTGACCTGTATTCCAGTTGTGCCACAGATGCCGCCACCGGAGATGGGTGATATGCATCGTCCGAACATCACGGTGAAGCCCGTCACTTCTGCCTCCGGTGGCTACTGGGTGATGGGTACGAACTGCTCGCGTGAGCCGACGCTCCGTCTGGCGCGCACGACGGTAACTGGTCGTACGGTCTACGAGGCCTACTGCTTGGCCGCCGATGAGCGTCTGAATGGCGCATCGGTCATCAATGGTGCCAAGAGATGGCCTGCCCACCACAGTTCACTCGGCTGTATCGAGGTGGATACGGCCAACGGTCGCACGGTCGAGAATTGGCCGTCTGACGTTCGCGGCGCTCGTCTCGATCACAGCACCCTCGTCACCTTCAACGCCGAAGTGACCGTGGTGTCGTGCGGCGCGCGTAAGATCTTCGCCAAGAAGAAAACTTCTGGCAAGAAGAATTTTCGCGCGCATGCCGCTCGACACTAGCTCGTTCCTTCCGGGTTGCCCTTCAGTGGCGACCCACCCGACCCCTTTTCATTTTGAAGAGGGGTCTTTCTTTTTTAAAATCTTTTTTGAAGATTCAAAAATTTTTTCAATTAAACTGTCAGCTGGTTTTTTTCTATGGTATACTAGATATGCTCTCTTTCTCTCTTCTTTTATTCTCTACATCGTATGCCCCAACGTTTAGAATCTACATATCGTGATGCGCTAACGGTGGCGTGGCGTTTCGTAAGCGCGCATAGCTTCTTATGGCTCTTAGGTGCTATTACGGCCACGCTCGGAGAATTTGGTTTTACGAGTTTTGTAGGTCGATTGTGGCGGTTTTTTACTGACGGTGTGGGGCAGGCTGATTTTTGGTGGTTACCAACATCGCTGCACGGTTTATTTGGCCGTCAAGTAGAAAGCATTTTTGGTTCTTTGGCACTGTGCCTTATTGCCATTTCGTTGATCGTGTTGATCATCCTGGTTGGTATAGTGGCTCAAGGAGCAATACTTAGTGCCGCTTTGCAATTTTTTCGTACCAAAAAAATACTATCATTTGCCGAGGCTTGGCACATGAGTGTTAGCCGTTTCTGGCAATTGGTAAGTATAAAAATTGTTGAGCAATTTCTGCTGTGTATTTTGTTGTTTGTAATTGTGTCCCTTTGGAGTATTTTGCCGGTTCAGGTAGTATTTTTTGCCTTTGTCCGTGGAACTATACTTGTGATTGGTTTGCTTGCGGGGATTAGTATTTCGACCGTGAGTATTTGTGCGGCCATGGAGAGCATAGAACAACAAGCTCCCTTATCTAAGGTAGTGCGTGCTAGTATAGAGGTTTTCAAACGCCATGTACTTGTATCGGTCGAGCTGAGCACTATTTTTTTGGTGTTGACGACAGTTGTGGTTGGGGCAGTGTGTATAGCTGCCTATTTAGTAACATTAGTAGGTATCATTCTGATGATGTCAGGTATATTTTCGGGTGAGATTATTGAGACATTAGTTGGTTTGGCGCTCTCTACCGTATTATTTGTACTGGCCGCCGCTGCTATCGGAGGATTATACAATGCCTATGTTTTGTCTGTGTGGGCGTATTGTTACCATAAAATGCGTAGCAAGGGTATTCCAAGTCGGATTGCGCACACTCACCAGCGTCTGATGCGCTTTCGTTGAATACTGTACTGATAGGTTAACTTAAGTCTGAAGATATATGCCCTCTTCGTTTCAATCCATTAATGATTTGTTCAAACCTGCTGACCCAGCATCTACAGGAGCAACTTCGCCGCCGCAGGCCAAGAAAAAAATTGCTGACACGACTGTTGAAGAAAAATTTAGTATTAAAATGAAAGAAATTGATTTGAAAGCTAAAGAGCAGCAGGTTGCTATAAAAGCCGCGGCGCTCGGACTACCCTATATTGATTTAACAATATTTCCGGTTACCGCAGAAGCGTTGAGGGTTATTCCAGAAGAACAGGCACGAACTAACAAGGTCGTTTGTTTTTTTGCGACGAGTGATCAAATTCGTGTTGCGTCAATCAACAAAACACCTGACATTGAAGAGTTGGTGTTTCAGGTTGGAGAACGTCAGCATGCTGAAGTAAAATTATATCTGATTTCAGAACATAGTTTGGAAAGGGTTTTAAGACTCTATGCCAACCTTCCCATTGTTAAACCAATTACGAAAGATATTAATATTACTGATGAGGAATTAGAAAAGTTTAAGGTTGGTATTGATAATCTACAATCGTTACAGCAATTTTTTAAAGATGTATCGATAAGTGATGTTTTGACACTTATCATTGCTTCGGCGCTCAAAGTTAATTCATCGGATATTCACATTGAGGCAGAAGAGGGTGGAATAGCGGTTCGGTATCGTATTGATGGAGTTCTGCATGATGTGGCTCAATTTCCTCGAGATCGATGGAAACAATTTGTTTCGCGTATAAAATTATTGGCGGCACTTAAGATTAACATAGTTGATGCACCACAAGATGGTCGGGTAACACTTAAATTAACATCGGGTAGTATTGATGTGCGTGTATCTACTATCCCAACCACGTGGGGAGAAAGTGTTGTAATGCGTATTTTACACAGTGGTAATAAAGGGGTAACGTTCGACGGTTTAGGGTTGCGCGGCTTGGCACAAGAGCGATTACGCCGAGAAATTATGCGACCAAACGGTATGATCATTACCACTGGGCCAACCGGAAGCGGTAAAACCACAACCATGTACGCGGTGCTTCGAACGCTCAATAAACCCGGAGTCAAAATTATTACCCTGGAGGATCCGGTTGAAATTAAAATGGAAGGTATCAATCAAAGCCAGATTGACATTTCCAAAGGATATACGTTTGCTAAAGGTCTAAAAAGTATTTTACGACAAGATCCAGACATTTGTATGGTCGGTGAAATCCGTGATCTTGAAACTGCCGACACCGCTATTCAGATGGCATTAACTGGTCATTTGATGCTTTCAACCATTCATACCAATAGTGCGGCAGGGGCAATTCCACGTTTTTTGTCGATGGGTGTCAAAACATTTTTGTTGGCACCAGCGCTTAATTCTGTTATTGGTCAGCGCCTTGTTCGCCGTATTTGTGATCAATGCAAAGAGCCGTACACTCCATCGTCCGAGGTTTTGGAGCGAGCACATAAAATACTTGATGAATTACCGGCGGCAGAAAAAAATTCGCTCTCCGTTGGTACATATCAGTTCTATCACGGTAGGGGTTGTTCAGCGTGCAGTGGGCTTGGTTATAAAGGACGTATCGGTATTTATGAGTTATTAGTAATGACCAAAGAAATCGAACAGTTGATTTTAAGTAGTCAAGTTTCTGAAGTTGAGATTCAAGAGTTGGCAGTGCGTGATGGTATGGTAACCATGGTTCAAGACGGTATCATGAAAGCGCTCGAACAGATTACCACGCCAGAGGAAGTGTTCCGAGTCACAGAATAAGTATTGAAATGTAGAAGAATGAAGAAGTGTGGTATACTAAAGATTGGAAACTATTTATTTTAAAAAAATCTTTTATATTTCGTATGATGACCCGTCGTCTTTCCACACCGATGCCGGAATCTCCAGTTCGGTTTTACCGAATTATTGCGGTGTCTTTTTTAGTCATCACGGTCTCGCTGTTATCGGTTGTACTCTACATGACAACTAAACGGGCTACTGTTACGGTCGTGGCCAAAGAAGATAAGGTTGTGTTTTCGCTCAATGCTACTTTGCAAGAATCGGCAGCGCCAGGCGTTGTGCAAGGTAATATTACGGCTGTTCAGTTTCCTTATTCAAAAACATATACCCCTGTAGGAAAAAAAACATCTGAAGGTGTTGCTAAAGGCCAGGTCACAATATTCAATAAAAGCTCTCAAGCAATCGCTCTTATTCCAAAGACGCGTTTTATAACATCATCTGGTGTTTTGTTTCGTTTGTTGAAACGGGCAGATATTCCTGCAGGTCAATCACTTGTGGCTGACGTCTATGCAGATGTTCCTGGAAAAGATAGTGATATTGGACCGAGTCAGTTTACCTTACCAGCCCTTTCTTTAGAACAGCAAAAGTTTGTTTACGCAACGAGTGATAAGCCTATGAGTGGTGGTGCTATAAATGTTGGAGTCATATCGGCTGACGATATCGCTGCTGCACAAAATGATTTTTCGGAAAAAGCACAGTCCGAGTTTGTGGCACGAGGGATGGGGTTAAATCTGCCCGAAGATCTAAAAACAATAACTCTTACGATATCTACAGAGGCTAAGCCAGATCGTAAGCCAGGAGACGAGGTTTCGCAGTTTACGCTAAACGGTACCACAACATTGTTGATCGTATCGTATCATCCTTCGGATGTACGGCGGTTGATTCAGGCGGAAGTAAGTCGCAAAACAGGTGGATCGGCGTTAAAAGTTCTCTCATTTGTATCTGATAGCCCCACTCTTTCCGTCGCCTCTTATGATTTGGTTGCAAAAAATGCACAATTAACACTTAGTCAAGAGGCCTTAGTAACGGTTGATTCGGCAAGTGACGCCCTTGATCCTGCACGTTTTACTAATAAAACGCGTGAACAAATTAAAACCTATATTGATAGCCTTGATCATGTTGTGGGGTCAGAAGTTGTATTTTCTCCTGATTTTCTGATGCGTACCGCCCCAAATTTATCGGATAAAATTAAGGTAGTAGTAAAAAATATCAAATAGGTTGTTTTAAAAAAAGAGCGCCTCAAGGAGGGGGGTGCTCTTTTTATTGACATGATTTTTTGTTTGATATACGATAGTTTTTAAGCACGTTTGTACGAGAACCAGCCCAGTTCCATTATGTTGGAATATGGTACCACTCTCGGAGTGCTTAGCAAAAAGTTAACCATTCGGGTGGAACCGTCGGTCCCGTGCACATGGGAAAGACCCCGATATACCTTAGCTCTTGAAGCACGAGGTATGTCGGGGTTTTTCTAATTTCTAATTTCTAATTTCTAATTTCTAATTTCACGTGTATGTCTTCTGAAGAATTATCCCACCTCCGCCATTCGTGCGCCCATTTGCTCGCGGCCGCGATCGGTGAATTGTATCCGGATGCCAAACGCACCATTGGTCCGGCGATCGAAAACGGTTTTTATTATGATTTTGCGTTTGGTGAAACGCGGCCAACCGAGGCAGATTTGCCAAAGATTGAGGCGAAAATGCGCTCGATTGTGCAAACGTGGTCGGGATTTACGCGTCAGGAAGTGAGTGCGGACGAGGCCAAAAAACAGTTTGCTGATAATCCTTACAAACTTGAGCTGATCAACGAATTTTCAGCCGGCGGTCAGACGCTTACACTGTATACCTCAGGAAAGTATACGGATTTGTGCCGGGGTGGCCACTGCGAAAAACCAAGTAAAGATTTGCAGCATTTTAAATTAATGTCTCTG
>JBPOHP010000193.1:0-15286 GCA_052035445.1 Candidatus Magasanikiibacteriota bacterium | reverse complement strand
CGAAGAAAAAATACAAGAACAGCTCAATGATCTTATGGAAATGGTGGGCGGTATGGCTGCGTACATGACTAAAAACATGGTAACCAAGGATGAGTTTTACCGTGAAATCAATCCGCTTAAACAAGATGTTTTAGGTCTTAAACAAGATGTTTCAGGTCTTAAACAAGATGTTTCAGACATAAAAGATGAGTTAGTGAGTGTTAATGGTCGGTTGGGAATGTTGGAGCGAGATATGAAAGACGTAAAGCACGAACTTCGACTGATCGATCGTCGCACGCAAGAAGATGTAGATATGGTAGCGCGTGACATAGTGGTGTTAAAACAAAGAGCTGCGGTATAACAACGCGTTAAAAAAGAATCACCCACCCTAGTTAGGGTGGGTTTTGGTCTCGTTCTGGCGGTTAGTGCGTGTGAGCGGCGGGGTTAGGGCAAGGAGTGGGGGGTGTGAGTAGTGTTACCGGTCAAGGGGAAAATCGTGGTGATCCTAGCATTGGTGGGGTCGTCGCAGGCGTTCTGATTAGGCGCTGCAGCGAGTGCTGGGCCTCCACGTTTATCTGCACCCCACGTGGCAACGAAACACCCAACTCCCGTGATTTTGAAGAGTCTGAATGGCTCATCACTTTTTTTTAAAGCATCAGTCCACTGAGCAAAATATCGCTCTTGCCAAACGACCTGCTCTGAAGAGCTTGAGCGCCAGACTGATTCGTCACAGCCGGTGATCGCGACAGTGCTCAAGAGGGTTAGAAGCAGTGCGCCAAGCCTATTTTTATTTAAAAGCAGCATGATGTCATTCCTTCCGTGTTCCATAACGGCATGAGTGCCGGAACATGAAACCTTACTCTTGTTGTACTTTTTCGTCAATTAAGTTTTAGATTAAAACCATCTTTTTCTATCATTTTAGCCAAATTTTTGTCCCCAGACTGGATGATGTTTCCATCTTTCATGATATGAACGTAGTCGGGCGTGACGTAGTCGAGCAGTTTTTGATAGTGGGTGATAATAAGGAGTCCTTTGGCTGGTGTCTTGAAACGATTGATACCAGCGGCCACCGCTTTCAAGCCGTCAACATCAAGTCCTGAGTCAATTTCGTCAAGAATGGCGTAGGTGGGATCGAGTAAAAGTAATTGGGCAATTTCCGCGCGTTTTTTTTCGCCGCCAGAAAAAGAAGCGTTTACTGAACGGCCAGCAAAATCAGTGCTGAGGCCAACATCAGTGAGCACGGCTTGAATTTTTTTGGTAAATTCGAGTGGGTTTTGGGTTGTTTTGGAAAGGGTATTCTTGGCGAGCCGTAAAAATTGCGACATGCTGACGCCGTTAATTTCGGGTGGATACTGCTGTGATAAAAATAATCCTAAGCGTGCGCGTTTGTCAGGTGAAAGTGTGGTGCACTCAGTTCCGTCGAGGGTGATCGTGCCGTCGGTAATCGTATAGGCCGGATGCCCCATGAGTGCGTTGGCGAGCGTGGATTTGCCGGAGCCGTTGGGACCCATAATAACGTGCGTCTCGCCGGGGTGTATGCTAAAGGAAATTCCATGGATAATCAGTTTTTCCGCAGTAGTAATATATAAATTATCGATGATGAGACTCATAGATTTGAACTTGATAATCCTTTTTTCAAACTTTCAAGCGCGAGCGTGATGCAGCGAATACGTGTGGGATTAAGGTGAGATATACCAGCAGCAGCGATGATCGTTTCCGGTGTTATTGTAAGTGCTTCTTCCAGACTTTTGTGTTTGACTATTTCTGTAAGCAGTGATCCTCCGATATCCGATAAGACACAGCCTGATCCCTGAAACCCAATATCGGTAATACAACCACTTTTAATAGTCAGATATAGTTCGATACGATCACCACATAGTGGGTTATGCTCTACGTGATGTATGGTAGCGTGCGAGAGTATTTTTTTGTTGAGTGGGTGATGATAGAGCTCGAGCAACTCTTCGTGGTAGAGAGTGTCCATAGTACGAGTAGCAAGTTAATTTTTCTACACTATGCAAGGTAGTATGATATTAGATCAATCTGAAATAACGATGGTTTGCAGGACGGGGGAAAAGCGATATTTTCAGGGTCTTTTTTTATTTCTCTTCAGCAAAAAAATTTATTTTTTAAAAACGATTCGGGCTGTTTTGAGTGTGTTTAATAGTTGATCAATATCATGAGTAGTGTTGTAGACAGCAAACGAGATACGGGCAGTACCCGGCAGGTTAAGGTGGCTCATGAGTGGCATGGCACAATGATGACCAGCTCTCACGGCAACGTGGTTCTCGTTCAAGAGTTCAGCGAGATCGTGAGGGTGAATGTGGTCAACAGAAAATGAAATGACGGTACTGCGATCTATCGAATATCCTGGGCCGCGAACTATCACAAAATTTGGTTTTTTTTCAAAAAAATAGCGTACCAATTCTTGTTCGTGTGTCTGCAGAGTTTCCCAGCCGATATGTTTGATAAAATCAATCGCGGCCGAGAGTCCGATGATACCGGCAATGTTTGGGGTGCCCGGTTCGAAGCGTTGTGGCAGGGGACGCCAGGTTGCGTGATCGTAGGCCACCTCTTCAATCATACCGCCGCCAAACATGCTCGGATCAAGCGATTCTAGAAAATCTTTTTTTCCATACACGACACCAGTGCCAGTTGGACCATACATTTTATGTCCAGAAAAAACAAGCGCGTCTATATCGAGTTTTTGTACATCGATGGGGGAGTGGGCAAAGCTTTGGGCCGCGTCCACAACTACGCGAGCGCCAACTTTTTTAGCAAGCGTGCTGATAGCAGTAAGGGGAGTTTTGGTCCCGATAGAATTTGCGGTGGCTGCAACACTGATGATCGCGGTTGAGTTGTCAATCAGTCGCTCGGCTGATACTAGATCAAGTTCGTAATCTGAGGTAAGTTCGATAAAACGCAACTCGGTGCCAGTTATTTTTGCCAACTCTTGCCAAGGAATTAAATTGGCATGATGTTCGTAACGGGTCAATACAATTGACCGCCCTTTTTTTATGCTATTTCTCAATCCCTGCGCCACCAGGTTGAGCCCGGCAGTAGTACCGCTCGTAAAAATAATTTCAGATGGTTTGGCATTAATAAACGACGCGATGTTCGTTCGTGCCGCTTCGTAGTGTTTGGTGGCTTCAGCACTTAGATCGTAAATGCCACGTTCGACGTTGGCGCGGTAGGTACGGTAATACTCATTCATTGCAACGAGCACCGGTTCAGGGGTTTGAGTGGTGGCCGCAGCGTCGAGGTAGCTCAGTTCAGGATTATTTTTGTGCAGAGTGAAGTGGTTACGTAGGTCTAGTAATGGGTGGTGCATAGCCTTAAAGAGTACTATAATGAGATAAAAAAGCAAGTTTTCTAATAAAAAACAACCGCTATAGCCGGTTGTTTTTTTGGTGTGTATTTAGTTTTGAATTGGAGTTACTGAAACAGTTCCTTTCATCATTGGGTGGATGGTGCAGTGATAGTTAAAATTGCCGATTTCGTTAAAAGTATAGCTGTATCTTTTTCCGGCGCCAAGATTAGCGCTCGCTGGGCCGCCCGCGTCGCCCGTGACGGTGTGGGTTGAACCGTCGTAGTTGATCCAGGTGACGACGGTGCCGCGCTCGACAAAGACCATGCTTGGGCTAAAAGCACCGTTTTTGATAGCAATAGTGTATGTTTTTGGAGCGATTTTAGTGGGCGTAGTAACAGGTTTAACAATAGGTTTTGGGGCAGGAGCAACCGGTGTGGATGTTGGTTTTGGTATGCCTTGAGGAGGAGTACGAGCTGCGTCAAGCGCACCGGCGCGAGGGTCGCCGAGGGTACCTGGTGCGGAATTTTGGCCACATCCAGCGAAAAAAATGAGACTGCCGACCAGAAAGAACGACGATACTCGAACGAGGGATTGCATAAATGGTGAGATAAAATTGAGGATAGGTGTAGTTTAGCTTATTCTGTACGGTTATATAAGTACACTGAGTATAAGTGCGCCTGCGGCGAGCGACATAATACCCGTGATGGTGTAACCAACAATCGACGAGCGTCGTGAATTAACATAATCACCCATAACCGTGCGGTTAGTAGCAATTCGTAAAATAATGATCATGAGCGGTGGGGCTAAAATTCCGTTTAAGACTGCGACATAATACAGCAGTTTAAACGGTGGTATACCAATAAAATTGATCGCGAGGCCGGCAAGGGTCGCGATGGTTATAATGCCATAAAAACCATGCGCCTCCGAGAATTTTTTGTACAATCCCATTTTTAAATCAAACGTCTCCGCAAGAGCGTATGAGGCAGAGCCAGCAAGCACGGGAACTGCCAAGAGTCCGGTACCAACGATGCCGAGCGCAAAAAGAAATGACGCAGCAGGGCCGGCGAGTGGTGTAAGGGCAGCCGCCGCGTCAGCAGCGGTCGCAATATTTTGAATACCATGTTGACCAAGCGTGGTGGCAGTGGTCGCGATGATAAAAAACGTAATGAGGTTAGAAAACACCATACCAAACACCGTGTCATAGCGCATGGTGTGGAGAAATCGATCAGCTGATGCTGAGACGGTGTGGCCGATGGCTCGTGATTCATGGTGGGTGATGCGCTCCTCAGTTTCTTCGCTCGCTTGCCAAAAAAATAAATACGGAGAAATGGTAGTGCCAAGCAGAGCGACAATGTTGAGCAGGTAGTCTTTGGTGAGTTCGATATGTGGAATTATCGTCGCCTTAAAAATTTCTACCCAGTTCAGATGAATAATTGCGGCGGTCGCCACGTAGGCGAGGAGCGCCAGGGCAAAATATTTGAGCACTTTGGCGTAGGTAGTATAGGTAACAAAAATCTCGAGCACGAGCGTAAGCGTGGTGATGGCGATGAGGAGAAGGGCAAACGGCAGAGGGATCAATAATTGTATGGTGGCAGCCATGGCACCTAAATCTGCTCCAATCGTCAGGGTGTTAGCAATAACAAGAATGGCAACCGTGGCGTACACTATTTTTTTGCCGTACTGTTGCCGAATACTGTACGCCAAACCCTTGCCCGTCACGAGTCCGATCCGGCCGCACATTTCTTGGATCGCGATCATGAACGGTATCGAAAACAGCGCGACCCAGAGTTGCGAGAGTCCAAATTGGGCACCTGTCTGTGAGTATGTGCCAATGCCTGACGGGTCGTCATCAGAAGCCCCGGTGATAAATCCCGGGCCAATGAAATTCAGGATTTTTTTTAGTTTTTTGTTCACAAAATGGGTGAATAAGGTTAAGAATAGGTAGACAAATCTTTCATGATGTTGCCATGTAATATAGCTGATTAATCATTTTTTTCTACGTGAATTCATTTTGATTTTTTCTTTTTTACGCGGATGCGCTTTAAACACCACATACAACGTTATAAAAAGACCTCCTTCAATAAACAATAACGCAGCGATGAGTGATTTTTGTTCAAAAAATCCAAGTGCGATGGTTAGTCTATTAGGAATAATCGTAAAATGTTTGATGATGCTGGGATTGGTTTGTAGGCCGCTTGCCGGGTCGACGGCCAGCGCGTACACGGTATGTTCGCCCGGGGTTAGCTCAAGATTGTCTTGGGTATGCTCAACACTCCAGCGACCGTTTGCGTCGGCTTGCACTTTGTACTGTACCGCTTGGTCTGAATGAATATAGACGAGTACGTCAGCATAGGGGAGTGCCGTACCTTCAAAAATAATTTTATCAGAGAATGTGTGTTGGGCTACGAGTGTTACCTGTGGCTGACGCAAGAATGGTGATGTTCGTACAACAATTGCTGGTTGTTTTTTTACGGTAGGCGTTGTGGTTGTTTTGGGTGGTAGAGCAAGGCTGCGGGCTGGTTGTCTGGCGGGCGTACGTGCAGGTGGATTTTTTGGTGGACGAGCTGTGGTGGTATTTGGTACCGTTGCCGCCGGTCTTCCGTTTGTTGGGGTTAGTGGTGTGGCTGGTGCGGGGGAAGGCGCGGTCGTTTGGACTTGTGCTTTTGGCGCATCAGGTAAAGGGAGTGTAAGAGGTTGAATGGGGGCGGCTGGGATAAAAGCGCCAGGTACGCCAACAACTGCTGCCGGGCTGCTCGGCGTGGGTGGAGTCACGGGAATAGCCGTAAATGAAGCGCTGATAGTGTGGTTTGTCGTAACGTTCGCGAAGGTGTAGGTGGTGGTTGGGCCGATTGATACACTATCAACCACTACATCATTCAGGGTAAACCCACTGTCCGGTGAAATAGTATACGACTGCGTATCACCCGGGTTGAGGCCTTGGGTACCGGCGGGTGAAATCGTTCCGCCAGGTAGGGCGGCAGCAGTGATCGTGATGGGGGCAGTGGTTGCCAGTGGTGTGTAATCAACATACGCCGAGACGCTGTTGCCTGTGCCGGTTGGGTTATTATAATTTGGGATTGCGGGCAATGTTTTGGTGTCGAGTGGACCGCTTAGGCTACCCCACCAGTTGTTTTTGGCATCAAGCAAGGTTGTGCCGTTGGTGATAAACCCAGCCGCATTGTTATAAAAAATGTTGCTCGTTGCGGTAAGGGTAACACTATTGGGATTAAGAGAATTTTTATCAACAAATACGGCCGACGAAGCGCTGTTGGTAATCGTTGTACCGCTCAAAACATAGGTACTGGTTGAGGCACCAGCGAAACTTGGGCTGACGTAATTGGTTGCCCAAACGCCGTATGTAGTACCCTGAACCGAACCACCTTGAATCGTTACGGTGTTTACGGTTGGATTATTCCAGAGCACATAGCCAGCATACGAACTAGAAATAGTGTTGGCTTGAATAGTCACGCCGGTGGTGCCTTGCAGCGACATAATCCAGATCGCGTAGTTGTTGGTAGACGTGCTTTCTTTGGTAAGGGTATTTCCAATAATACTGAGCGGCGTGGCGTTGAAACTTTGCAAGTTGTGCCAGATTCCGCTGCGGTACGAGGAAATCGTGTTGTAGCTAATGGTAGATGTTGGGCCAGCATTTGAGAAGTTTTGCGTATAAACACCCACACTGACGCGATGGAAGGTGTTATACACCACATCGGTATAAGCATTATTTAAGAGGGCAACAACCCGCGGGCTGGAAAAAATAGTGTTAGCCGGGAAGTTATCAAAAAGATTATGTTCGATGCTGTTGTGTAACCCATTGGTTTCAACAAACAAAACACCAAACGTGGTAAATGCTTTAAAGATAGTATTTTTTATGGTAATGCCGCTCACACTATCGGCGTACAAACCATAAGCTGCGTTACTATCTGCCCCGTTCATGAGGGTGCCACCAGCAAGGGTGGTGTTATCACCGTCCAGTGTCAGGCCGTCGATGGTCACGTTGTTTGCCGTAATTTGCACGCCAACGCCGCCGGCAGTATCGTTCGTACTGGGCACGATCCGAGCTTCGCCACTGCCGCGCGATACGTTGGTTGCGTCAATGCCGACGTAGGGGCCCTGTAGGGTGATATTTTTTGCGATGGTGAGATTTTCGGCGTACGTTCCGGGTCCAATATCGATGATGCCACCAGGCAAAATGAGCTGCAGAGCATCAGAGATTTTTGCGCCGACCGCAGAAACTTGATTAACCATAATGTGCGGCGAAAATATGCCCGTAGAATTGGTGGTAGTCGCGCCGTTTGTTATAACCAAGTTTTCAACTATCGGACTACCAATACCAATAAACGTAAGTGATTTGTTCAGCGTCGTTGTTCCGGTATACGTTCCGCTCAACACCCGGATTTTATCAAAACTACTAGCGGCGGTTATTGCCTGTTGCACGCTCGAGCAGCGACGAATGAGGGTGGTGCAGGCGTGATCAGTGCTGATAGGAGTTTGTTGATCAACTTGCCAATACCCAAGCGCAAGAGTCGTGGTGGCAAAGAAGCTTTGGTTAATACCGTCAAAAGCACGCAGTCTTACATACACGTTTCCGGTGTACGCAATACCAAGGTCAGTGTCAGCATTCCAGACAAGATGGTGGAGCGTGCCAGAGACCGAGGAGCTGAGCGTGGCTACACCATCGTGCAGTGGGTCTGTTGGTACAAGCGTAAGGGGGAGTTGCTCGCCGCTAAACGCTCCGGTTAGAGAATATTCGTACGTTGATAAGGAAATCAAATCTTGTTCAGCATCGGTAAGCGTGTAACCGAGCGCAACTGTCCCAGAAGCAATGTTTTGCGTAGATGAGGTGATGGTAATTTGGGGTGGTTGAGAACTGCCTTGCAAGTACATAGCAGTTATCTCGCCCGCCGTAAGCGGCCGGTTCCAATACGCCAGCTCATCAAGGCCGCCAGACCAATAATTTTGGAGACTGGTATCAGTGCCAATCACCACATTAGCCGAAGAGGTCGCAATATAACCTGTGAACACGCTCGAGGTAGCTAATGATCCGTTTATGTAGAGTTTGATGGTTTGTCCATCATAGGTAGCGGCTACAAATTTCCAACTACTGGTAGAAAGAACCGAAGTGGCAGTTTCGAGCGAACTCCAGCCAAAAATCGTGTCATAGAGTGATAAACGTATGCTCCCCGGAGTGGTACCTTGCTGCAAACGATACGAGCCGTCTTTTTGGATGATGGTGCTCGAAGATTGCAAAACTGCTGGTTTTACCCAACCGGTTAGAGATAGGGTGTGAGGAACATCCAGCGCACTGCTATATGGAACAAAAACGTAGTGAGACGAACCGTTAAAAGAAAGGGCGCGATTGATTTGGCCAGTAATCCTCATGGGCGAATTGCTGGGACAGGTGGGGGATAGTGTGCCGTTGTTTGATCCATACGCATCAAGAGCCGTGCAACCAGAAATTTCGTCGAGTGGCCAGGCAGAAATTGGTTGTGAGGAGGTGGCGACGATCGAAAAGAAATCATCGCTCACATCAAAAACGGTCGTACTCGCAACATCCGAAACGCGTAGTTTAACGAGTGAGCTTGTTGCAAGTGGAACGTTCCACAAAAATGATCCGGTGTCTGGGGTGGAAGGCGTAATCGTAAAAATTGAACTCACAAAATTATCGGTAGAGTATTGAATTTTTACATTGCCCGAAGTATTAAAACCATCCCAGCTGACACGTGCTTGAGCGTCAGCAGTAATTTTTTCATTTCCTTGGGGGCGAATTACACGGATGGTTGGTGGTATGGTTTCATTTTCTAGACAGGTCGAAACCGTAAGATCGTCAAATCGAGCAGCGCCTTGATCGACCAAGCCGATCGTTCCAGAAAGCAAGCGATTGTCGGTAGCAAATAACATCCAATCGGTTGGTTCTGGTTGTGAGGTAAGCCACCATTTGGCTCGTAGTGCACTGCCATGGGCAAGAATTTTAACCGTATAGGTTGCGGTGGTGGTTGGGGTAAAAAAGACGGTGTTCATGAGAGTGGCGGTAGTTGTAACGCCCAGAACTTTTCCGGTAAAGCGCGCTTGACCGTCGCTAAACAAAAGTGTCCAGTAATTATTGTCGTTCGTGTGTCTAAACAGTAATCCTTGTTTATCGTAGCTTAACACCCGTAGCGAAGCCGTATACACAAAGTCAGAAAGCGTCGTGGTTGCCCCTGATTGTTTTTGAGAATAATTCACACCACTGTGTTCGTAGACTCCATTTGCAACACTCCAGCCAATTCCGGCATCCCAAGTCGATACCCAATCGCTTGCATTGTTATCGCTAAAATTATCGGAATAGCTAATCTGACAGGTTGCTCCGGAAATTACGTAATCAACCAGCAGCATTGGCCAGCGACTCGAAATCGGATCGTCTTTGGTAGCAAATTGATAAGCGCCCGCAGCGGTGGTTCTGAGAACAAGCCCATTATTGGTGGTGTTCCATTGTTGCACCAGCGCGGGTCGTAGTGTCCACTCATATCGAGTATTAGCGCTGTAGCCGCGACTCGGAGCACTTTCAGCAGTTGAGCGGTAATCAGTATTAGCAGTATTAAGACCAACGCTGCCACCCCAGGCAGTAGCCGCTCCCGTGTTTTTGAAATTCCAACTCGGCTCACCGGCTAAACCGAGGCTGCCGTTTTTAGCTCCCTCAAGCCAGTTGGCATTCGCGGCTAATATTTCGTGTACTGCAATCGAAGAGGTAACAACCGTTGCGAGTGAGTAGAGCGATAAGCGAGCGCCAACTACCTCGGCACCACTCCCAAACGGAATCGATGAGGTGGGGAAGCGCAGTAATGGTCGACGATTATTGCTTGAAATAAACAGCGGACTTGCGCCAAAATTAAACGTATTTTGTAAGCTGCTGACGTACGTATCATCGCTTGGCGTGATGACAAGCGAACTGGTTGATACCGTGTTAGGATTGAAGAGATAGCCGTTGTAGAGCGTGGTAATTTCGGCCGGAGATAAGGCAAAATTATACAAATTTATATCATCGATTATACCGTTAAAAAAGTTTCCCGCACCAGCGCGACGGCCAAAATAAAGGACATTAGTGTTTGCTATAAGCGTTGAAGTTCTGGTGCTTTGGGCCACGCCATTGACGTAGAGTGTCATGGTTGGGGCGGCGTAGGTTGCAGCCACATGAATCCAGGTGTTAAGGGCGGGAACAGCGTTTGAGTATATAGTATTTGCTCCCAGCGCGAACGCAATTTTTTGGGCATCAATTCCGGTGTTAGGATTCAAAAAAATATGGTAGCCATTGGCAGTTGTTCCTTTTGAGACAATTCCCAAGCTATTTGTAGCGCCAGCTGGGAGCGCGGCAATGTTGATCCACGCACTCAGGGTAAAACGAGTGGTTGGCATTAAACTGGCCGCGTGTGGAGCTTGTGAATAATCATTTATGCCGTCAAAGCGCAACCCTGTGCCAGCTTGCCCGGCCACCCAGATAGGGATGTTCGTGGAGCAGGTGGGCAGTAACGTGCTGTTGTTAAGAGCGAGTGGGTCAAATGCAGTACAGGCGGTCGCTTCATCGAGCTTCCAACGGGAAACAAGTTTATCGCTCGCACCTTGGCCACCGGTAGAAAATTCACGAGGATCGGCGGTAATGTGCCAGTACTGCTGATCGTCGAGATTTATGAGTGTGTAGCCGTTTTTTGAGCTCTCATCGCTTGATAGAATAAGTTCGTTCGGACAACCATCAAAGATTTGCTCAGCATCGACTGCGCCCGGACAAATACGCACGTAGGTATCATCAGAATTTTTTGGGACAATAAAGGTAAAAGCGTTGATGCCCGCGCGCGATGAGATGCCAAAATGAAACCATGATTTAGAACCATCGGTGCCAACTTCGGCATCAGATAAATCTATATCGTTGTCAATATCAAATGAGGCGAGTGGGATATTATCGGCTTCAAGACGTATGGTGCGTTCGGTGTTTGAGCTAAATTCACCACGGGCATTACGGGTGGAGAGAACTGAACGACTTTTTGGAATTTTAATCTTAAATAATTTTGCAGTAGTTCTTTGTTCAAGACATTTTTTTTGCTCGTCTGATGTTTTTGGCCATGGCTCAGTAAGCCAGAATCGTTGTTCTCCTGCCCGTCCGTCATCGGAGTCAAAATAATTTCCAACACACCCATTATCAAAAATAGCTTCTTCCGACCGGTCGAGCTTGATATGTGCTCCTGAATTTTGTATAAAATTTGATTGGAAAATTTGTAATCCATTTCCTGTGCCTGTTAGGCCGTAACCAGGCTGTTCTTTAGTGCCGGCACCCTGCAATGTGACACCCTGCATAACCACATCTTTTGTTTCATCACCTTCGCTGACAGCGTTTGCGTAGCGTGCTTTTTCGAGCGTGCTCTGCTCAAGACGGGCACCCTGCGCATTTCGAGCAACGTAATTAACATAAAAGCCACTGACCGTAATATTTTTTACGGTAGTTTTTTCAGCGCCGTTAATAAAAATACCAAAACTCTTTTCTTGGGAGTCGCCAAAAACGGTAAAATTATTTCCGTTCAGTGTTACCCCAGAATCAAGAAGTAATCCCTGACCGCTACAAAAATAGAGATTGTTTTTTAAGGAGTATGAGCCGTTGGTATCGTACACCAGAGATTCTTTATAGTCTGAAGGCAGATCAAGATCGGTTTCTTTTTCAGTAAGTTTTACGCTATGATCAAGGCATTTTTTATCATTTTTTTCGCCGTTTTTAGGTACGTACCCCACGGTTACTGATACTAATTTCACCGGTTCTTTGCAGGTGCTGGCTAAGCGCGCTCTAAAAATAATTTTTACCTCAGGCGAGACTTCCAGGGTTGCGAGGTGCGTATCGATTTCTTCGGCGGTACTAAAAAATTGTGGATTCTCTGAGTCGGTTTTTTCCCACTCTTTTCCGTTCCAAAAACGCCAACTGTCTCCACCATCGAATGAAATTTGATAATAAATTTCGGCTTGATCAGGCGAATAATCGGCTACTGCTTTAAACGAAGAAAGAAATGAAACATTTTCAGTAGAAACCGGCTCAAGTGCGGTAATTACCGCTGAGCACTGCCAACGTTCTGGATTTCTCTTATCTTCTTCTGCGTGTGCCTCAGAGATAAAGGAGTGAAAAATGTTGTGAGGAAAACGGAGGTAAGATGAGGGTTGTTCGGGCAGTTTTTCTTGGGCTGGCGGTGTGATTTCAAGAGGAGTTTCAATTTTTTCTGGTTCTTTCTCGGTTGGTGGTTCTTCTTTTTTTTCATTGGTAACGTTTTCTACAGGAAGGTCTTTTGGCGGTTCAGTATCTATTTTTTCTTCTGTTTGTTTGGTATCAGTTTCTGGGCTTGATGTTTCAGAAATTGGCTGAGGAGCAGGTTCAGAAGCAGTATCATCTTTCTGTTCGGGCAGTTTTTCTTGGGTTTTTAGGAGGGCAATATTTTCGATGATTTGGATTTTTTCAGGGTCGTATTTAAAAGCACTTTCACCTTTTCGTGTTTCAAAAGTCCAGCTGTGACGTCTTTCTGTGTAAGAAGTTTTTTTGTCGAGACTATTTACAATATATGAAAAATTGCCAACGAGCGGAGTAACGATCATGAGGCCAGCGACGCTCCAAGCAATACCGCGGCGCAATCTAAAACGAATGATTTCTTCGGGGTATTTTTCAAATTTTTCAACAAACGTATCGCGCGACGCTAAAAAATATAAGGGGATGGAAAAAATAAAAACGCACAGTTCAAGCCATATTAGTTGTGCAACATGTCGTAGAACCTCGGGAAAACGAGCGGCCAAGAGCTTTTGCTTTGTTTCGTAAATTACTGACGAGTAACGCAGTAACCGGCTTATATTTTTATTAGAAAATAAAGACATACTTTGTAAGGTGCAGTTTTTAGAGTGCTAAGAGAGTTAGTAGAACAAGAGCAAGTGCACACACGATGCCGGTAATATTGAGAAGTAGGCTGCCGTGATGTGCAAAGAAATCATGCCAATTTTTTTTAACCGTAAAAGAAACAAGGTCAGAGACCGGACTTTTCCGTGTGGTGGTCGGATTATAGAGTTCGACCGAGAGCTGGTATGGGCCAGCAGGCAAAACCCATGACGAAGAATTATGTTCAATACGCCAAGTTCCGTCAGCACGAACTTCGGTAGTATACATTTTTGAAAAAATTTTATCGTTGGAAAAAATAGTAGCTATAACATAGGTACGCGGAACAGCAGTTCCTTCGAGCAGAAATGAATGTGGCTGTACGGTTTCAAGACGGTGTATTTGTGGAATTCGTAGTGTGACATCGGTATGAGCTAATTCTTTTTTGGCAGGTATGTACAATGATTCTGGTGAACTGGTTGTTGTTGAATACATGATCACGACTTTTTTCTGAGAATCAGTATATATGCTGCCAATTACCACAAATCCAAGTTGAACAATCCAGAGCAGGGTAAGAGGAATAAATACATACAACGTGATCGAACGTCTCAGGTTATAACGCGCAAGATCGACCCCTTTTATTTTTTGGGGTTGTAAAAAAAAGTAGAACGGAAGAGAAAGTACGAATAAAACGAATTCTAGAACGATAATATATAAAGAATAAAAAAAACTCTGAGCCGCTGTTGCAGTTAAGAGCTTTGATTTTATCTGGTAAATATACGCGCTCAGATGAACAATGCCGCTTGTCCATCCCCCCCGTATTGCCATACGTTTTTTTGCTTATTATCGTTTAAGTATAGCAAAAAAAATGCATTATGTCTAAAATCGTTCAGAAATAAAAAAATCAGACCGCACCTAAATTTTATTGATTTCTGTAATTATATAGACGCTTAATTTCGCTCATCACAAGCGCAATATTCTCCCAGAAAAAAAACCAGTAAAAATTATTCCAATAGCGAGACGTGGCAGCGTAATTTTGGATCGTAATGTGGTGCGGATGAAGGATTTTAAAAAACGTTTGGTATGCTCGTCGTTGATGGAAGGGTGATGTGACCAAAATAATAGTGTTGATAGCGTGATCGTGTAAGATCGGTAGCGTAAACTGAGCGTTTTCTAGCGTGTGGAGTGATTCGTTTTCAACGAGGATATCTTGTTCGGGTACACCACGCTCTAGTGCATACTGTTTCATATAGTCGGCACCTAGGCCAGTGTCCCAGGTCGAGCAAGCGATTTCGACATCTTCTTTTCGTATTCGTCCTTCTGTGGCATAACGTTCGATATCCCTTCTTTGTATAGGATTAAAATTATCGGTAACTTTTTTACTAAACTTGCTCGACATGATAATGAGCGGCGCAAAACCTTGTTGGTAGAGACGGATAGCGGTATCTAGTCGTTCGTGAAGTATCTCAATCTTTCCACGCGTCCCTGCGAGACAAACGATGGCTCCGGACGCATGTAGCCTGTCTCTAAGGGCAAATTGTTTTCCAAGGATATAAAGAAATAGATATGCGGCGACTCCTATTCCAGAAATAACAGCGAAAAACATAACTATTCACTCAAAAAAATCTTTTAATTTGTGTGAAGCATCTCTCTTGTTCGCGAATTAATACAAGTCTGTCTTCGGTCGATTGATATTTCTCTGCGCTACTGGACTAGAGGATGAGAAAGTGTTCTTGCGACCTTTGCCCGCGTCAAGGTAGGCTTTTTTATCAGCATCTGTTTTTTTCTCTACTGGTTTTTTCTTCTCAGCCTTCTTGAGGATGGCGTCAACTTGTTTTTTATACCACTTCATATGATGAAAAATTTAGTATGTTATATAAGAGTTGAGTAGATATCGTTATACCATATGTAGCTTTTTTTTGCTAGGGTATAATGAAATAATCTCCTTATCGTTGTTTATTAATGGGTATCCTCAGTGTGGTTTGCTGGTGTAAAAATACTGTTATAACGGTTCCAGCGAGGAGTGTGCCGAGGCAATTGCTGGTTAGATCAAGCCAGGTGTCTTCAACGCTCGCCGCAAATGAAATTGAAAAATAGGTTTGTAAGAAAAATTCTGCGAGCTCATTGACTAT
>JBPOHP010000103.1:0-5805 GCA_052035445.1 Candidatus Magasanikiibacteriota bacterium | reverse complement strand
GCCACCGGCGGACGCCGGCTCAATCCCCCGCAGCTTGCTGCGCACATTCCCATTGATACACTGCCAGCGTGCTGCGGGGCAGTTCATTTAAAAATTCAGCCCCTTGCGAGGCTGAATTTTTCAGTTGTCTACATTATGCTACTTCACCGCCTCATGGCACACCGCTTCAAGATTATTACCGTCTAGATCAATCACGAAGGCACCGTAATAGTTGGCGTGATACTCGGTACGAAGGCCTGGTTTGCCATTGTCTTTGGCGCCGGCAGAGATGGCGGCGGCGTAAAACGCGTCAACTTGAGCACGGTTTTCGGCGCGTAGACAGATGTGGGTTGCGAATTTTGATGCTGGTTTTTCGACAATCCAGAGGTCTGGTTTTCCGTCAACCCCGAATCCGCCAGCCATCGGGAATTCCATAATGAGACTGTAGCGTAATGGCAGTAATGCCGCGAGGTAAAATTCTTTAGCGCGAGCATAGCTCTCAACGTAGAGCGAAAGATGGTCGATCATAAGATGATGATGAGTGTGAAAAATTATTATTACGCAGCATTTTGATCTTGGCGGCGTAAAATGCGGGTGTGGAGAATGAAGAGCGGTAAGGCGACGGCAAACACAGAGATGCTGAATACAAGGCTATCTTGACGTCGGGCAATACGATTCTCTTCGTCATTTTTTCGATTACGTTCGGCGATTTTTTCACACTGTTCAGGGGTAGAGGTGGGCATTCCAGGTTGTGGAAATCCATCGCATCCGGGGGCTGGATAATTGTTGTAGTACACGTCAGCTTTGGTAAAAATCGTCATTTTTAGGAGATTGTTGATAATGGACGCTCCAGAAAAAGTCATCATCATGAGGGTGGCGAACGAGACCAGATATAAGTAAAATGATTTGATGGTGTTGAAACGAGATGAGGTTGATGTGTCCATACGTATTATGAATACTAAATAAAGTTAAGTAGATTTTGTGGCACGTCGCAAACCTTGAGCTTTGAAAAAATGGTAACCAAACAATGGGGCGCCGACTACTATTAATCCAATATCGAAAGCTAGATCACTGTGTCGTGAGGCAGTACGCTGAAAATTTCGCGCATCAATGTTTTCCGCGATTTTTTTCTCGCACTGTGCTCGGGTTGCGCCGGGCATCTCCGCTTTCATAATTTCGGGAGTACAACCTTCTTCCACGTTCAGTCCTGGGAAGTAATCGGTCCGTGGAAAGACAGATTTTAAGCCGAGGTTGATAAGGTTAACAGCAGCAATAATAAGCATGATAAGCCCAACAAATGAAGCGAGGTAGAAGTATATGCTACGAAGTATGGACGCGGCATGTGTTTGATCTGGATGTTCCATAGATGATGGTTTGATAAGTCGGTAGATTCCATAAATAATCAGTCCGCCGATAATCAGCGTGCTTAGAAGGCGTGCGGTGATGGCAAAGGCCATCCAGAGTTCACTCGACGGGAGTGGGTGCGAGACAGTGTTGTACGGTTCCATAAAGAAATAATTAACGAATACCAACGAGCGTTCGGACCTCGCGCATGGTCTCTTGAGCTACGGTGCGGGCAGCTGCCGCACCACGCTCCAGCATCATAGTGAGTTCTTCGCGGTTATGCAAGAGTTCGGTGCGTCGTGCCCGGAAGTCGGCAAACGCTGTGCTCAGTGCTTCGGCGAGCGACATTTTAAGATCGCTGTAGCGAATAGTGCCGTCCTTTTGAGCCTTGATAAACGGCTCACTTGCTTGCGTACCACCAAACTGCGTGAGGAGTGATACCAAGTTGGCAACCCCGGGCGGCATGTCATCGCTGCCACCAGCAGTTGCTGTTACCGCGCGCTTCAGTTTGGTGTGGAGCGCGGTGAGGTCATCAGCAAGATAGAGTACGTTGTCAGCTCCATCGCTTTTGCTCATTTTTTTGGTTGGCTCGAGAATTCCCATAACTTTGGGAATCTCGGTCAGCAGATGTTTTACTTCAGGGAAGTAGGTGCCGTAGCGGTTATTAAACCACCGGGCACAGTCGCGCGTGAGTTCGACATGCTGCACCTGATCTTGGCCAACGGGCACGGTGTCGGCTTTGTAGAGCAAAATGTCAGCGGCTTGGAGAATGGGGTAGTTGAGGAGCCCAGCATTGATATTTTTGTCTTGTTTTTGAGACTTATCTTTAAACTGCGTCATGCGCTCGAGCTCGGCAACTGGCGTAAGACACGACAAAACCCAGGCCAGCTCCGTGTGTTCAGGCACGTGCGACTGTACGAACAGCGTTGTTTTTTTTGGGTCGATACCACACGCAATGATCTCAGCGGCGGTAACGAGCGTTTGTTCGCGACGCTCAGCTGGCGTCTGGTTGCTCGTCAGCGTGTGCAAATCAGCGATAAAATAGTACAGGCGGTAGTCGCCGGTATTCTGGAGATTGACGATATTTTTGATGGCACCGAGGTAATTGCCGATATGGAAATTACCGCTTGGTTGGGCGCCGGAGAAAATGATGGGTTGGGGCATAAAATTTATAACGCACTGCTACTATAAAAGATTCGGGCACTAAAGGCAAACGTTAGATAATTGTCAGAGATGCTCAGAAAGAGTATGATAAATTTGTTATTTTATAACGTTTTTTTATGTTAGGAAAGCATAATCATATTGAGACCGGTTCATTTACGTCTGAGGAACGCCCTCAAGCTGATACAAAAATTTTGAATAATAATTTTACGTTGAATCTGGCAGAACTTAAAATTGGCCGTGGCGAATCCGCCCCTTTTAATTTGCAGAGATTGATTGAGAACGGATCCTCTAAAGTTGGTGATATCACGATAACATTATCACCAGATAGGGCTTTTATCATCACCCAAGGAAGCAAGCAGGTGGCTGAAGTTAAAACCGCCACGTTCCTTTCGCGACTTTCCTTACAGAAAGATGGTGGTTCAAAAAAAATAGGGTTAGATGTTGCTAATTTTCAAGATGCTTTTAATGTTGCCTATGATAATAATTTAGATAACAGAATTGATTTCTTTGAAGACGACCAGGCGGCCTAGTTTTTTAATAATGATATGATCTACCAGCAGTGATCATACAACTGCGGTATAGTTGCTCAATAAGAATGATGCGCGCCATCTGGTGAGTAAACGTAGAGCGCGAGAGGGCAATCTTTGTTGTGGCACGGGCAAGAAATTCTGCGGATAGTCCGAGCGGCCCACCCATAATAAATACGATATTGCTATGGTCGGCCGACCAGACTGATAGTTTTTTAGCAAAATCAGTTGAAGAGTATTCAGTTCCACGCTCGTCAAGCACGATAACGAAAGCGTCTTTGATTTTTTCAAGGACGCTCGTTATTTTTTCAGCTTCTTTTTGTTTCACCAGCTCTCGAACATCTTTTTCAGTAAAAGATTCTTCTCTCAGTTCGTGTATTTCAAAGCGAACAAATGGCTTGAGGCGCTTCACATATTCTGCCTCGGCTTCGCGCCAAAAGGACTCCTTGAGTTTTCCAAGACAAATAAGATGGATGGTCATATAAGGAGAATGTGTAAGTACGATACACGATATGATAAGACTTCGGCAATCTGACCTTAGCGGCTTAAAGCCTGAAGGCCGAAAGCTGAAGTCGGAAAAAAAAGACCACCAAACGCACTATAAAACAGCCGGCGCGAGGGGCGGTGGATAGTGGTTGGTGGTGATGGTGGTGGTGTAGCTGGCACACCTAGTTCTGACTACTCTCCTTAGAGCAATCGATAGTAGGCGTGCATGGCTACGGACTGGCTAGTACTCGGTTCGCTGTCGGAGCTGGCGTAGGTAGCGGTGAGTTCTGTGTCGACGTTGGAGCCTTTGCTGGTGAAAGCTTGGTTTTCCGTTTGGAACGCGGCGAATGATGGATCGGATAATCTTTAGTTGGCTGACGTACCGATTAATTTTTCGGTAGTACGGATTGATGGTTCGGTAGTACTCGGTGCTTGTAGGTCTTCCTCGATTATTATAACGAGGTAAGATATTTTGCTTCGGCGGTACAACCTGAGCCTTCAACATAGTTCCTCCTCGGCATTTAGCCTTTGATATTGTACGCGGATTCTTGTGCTAGGTCAAGCCTCAAAATGAGATGTGTAAGCAATTTTGTTCATAAAAATTAACAAAATATTATCGCAACGGAGACCAATGTTCAAATATTTTTTTAAACGAACCTGTTTCAATTGCTGTGCGAACATCACTCATGAGTAAGTGCAAAAAAAAGAGGTTATGCATGCTCACGAGCCGTAGAGCAGACAGTTCTTCGGCAGCAAAAAGATGGTGGAGGTATTGTCGTGAGTAGTGCGCACAGGTGGGGCACAAACATTTTTCATCAATCGGTCGCGTATCATGTTTGAATGATGATTTGGTAATATTAAGGCGATGATTGGTGCTCGGGTCAAACACGTATGCCATACCGTGGCGAGCTAAGCGGGTTGGTGCAACGCAATCAAACATGTCAGCTCCGTGCTTAACGGCAATCAAAAGATCAAAGGGGTTGAGCCCAAGACCCATGGTATAGTGTGGTTTGTCGGCCGGGATGAGGGGGTAGACCCAATCCATAATAGCAGCGGTGGCCGCCATGTTGTAGCCAATACTTTCACCGCCAATCGCAATGCCGTCAAAGGGGAGTGAGCTGATATAGCGGGCCGATTCTTCGCGTAAATCGCGGTGAATTGCACCTTGGATGATGCCAAACAAAAATTGGCGGTATCCGTGGTACGACGTGTTGTTGAGATGTGCCTCAAGCGAGCGCTTGGCCCAGCGATGGGTACGCTCCATGGCCGACCTTGCATAGGCGATATCGGCATCATCGGGTGTGCACTCATCAAACGCCATAATGATATCAGCACCGAGTTTGTGCTCTATATCAATCGCAATTTCGGGGCTAAAACGGTGCTTTGAGCCGTCAATGTGGCTGGTAAACGTCACCCCTTCTTCATCGATGGTAACTAGTTTTCCTTGGTCGCGCTCACCGGCCCGCGCTTTTTGGAGGCCAAGGCTAAATACCTGAAAACCGCCACTATCAGTCAAAATCGGCAGATCGGTGTTCATAAAACGGTGCAAACCACCAGCTTTAGCGATGAGATCTTCGCCAGGACGTAGATGTAAATGATAGGTGTTACCGAGGATGATCTGAGAATTGATGGTTTTGAGGTCGGTCTGATCCAGGGTTTTGACGGCAGCTTGCGTACCAACCGGCATAAAACAGGGCGTTTCGATGGTGCCATGATCGGTAACTATGCGTCCACGACGCGCGTGGGTGCTGGGGTCGGTGGTGAGGAGGGTGAAGAAAGACATGGTGATTTTTAGTGATTTTAGCCTAGCACGGAGTGGTTTTTTGCTCAAGAAGACCATATGTATATTCAAAAATTCCAACGTAAGCCATTCTAAGCGAGAAATTGTGCGTGTACCACCTCTGTAAGCTCATAACTACCGCTCACCACCTTACATTTTAGCCAAAATAACCACCAAACCAGCAATACCTGAAAGTTTTCTGCGTCGCCATTCGTAGTATTAAGCAGAGGGAGACAAAAGCTCCCTTTAACCTTAGCCAAATCTTTACCATTGCCCGTCCTACTCTTGACAAAACCATAAAAACATGGTATAGTATGCTGTTGAGATGAACTGACCGGTACTGAGGCAAAGAACAGCGAACCTTACAACTAAGCCAAAAAATGATCGGCACCTCGTGGGGTGTTTAAAAAAGAGTTGAAAAAAGACATAGTCCGAGATACTCTTGACAAGATCAAAAAAGTATGATACACTGGGTTGTTAAGATCGAGATGGAGAGGTTAAGCAAATGCTTAACACCTCCTACCG
>JBPOHP010000060.1:0-1823 GCA_052035445.1 Candidatus Magasanikiibacteriota bacterium | reverse complement strand
CACGACGAAAAGGAATACGTCGTTCGATTTCACGTGCAGCGTTTTGTGCAACAATCATAGCCGAGAGTGCGGGTTGACGCACTGCTTGCACGTGCAATCGTACTTTTGTTTTATGTTGTAAAAACTTGCGTTCGATATCTTTACGCAACGTTTCCAACCCTTGGGCGCTGCGACCAATTACAACACCTGGTTTTCCGGCAAGAATGGTAATGTTAACCTCCTTTGGAGAACGCTCGATGCTGACCGAGTCAATTTCAGCGTCTTTTAGTTTTTCTGCTACGTATTCACGAATACCCACCTCCTGTTTTAAAAACATTGGAAATTGCTCTTTACGAGCATACCAACGAGAATCCCAGGGGAAGATAAAAGGTGTACGATGAATTTTTGGATGTACTTTGTGACCCATAGATTTAAATGCTTGTGAGGCTCAGGAGGCTTGTGAGGCTCAGGAGGCTCAGAAAATTACTTGATTTTTTCTGAATTCTTTTTTGAAACTTTTACTTTCTTTGGCTGTTTTTTTTCTATCTGTTCTTTCGGATCAGCGTGATCATGACCTTCATGATTATCATGATCATGTGTGTCTAGTTTTTTACTATCAAACTTTTTTTCACCAGTAAGTACTAAATTGACGTGCGATGTACGCTCTCGTACTGGCGTTGCCCGGCCATGTGCTTTTGGCATCCATCGTTTGAGCATCGGGCCTCCGTCTACTGTCAACGTAGTTACTTTTAAACCTTCTTGGGCGAGTGAAAAATTGTGTTGAGCGTTGGCAACCGCAGACAAGAGGAGCTTGAGCAGAGGTTTAGCCGGACGCTTATTTGTCACTGTCAGAATATCGATGGCACGAGCTACAGAGCGGCCTCGAATTAAATCCGCAACCAAACGAACCTTCCGCGGACCCATTCTGAGATAACTAAGTTTTGCGGTTACCAATTGCTTCATACAACAGATGTTATCAAAAGTGTTTCAAGAATTTCATGACTATTTTTTGGCCGCTGGTTTAGCAGCAGGTGCGGCTGCGGCCGCAGTTTTACTCTCTTGTTCTTTAGCCATTTTACCACCATGACGAACAAATTTCCTCGTTGGTGAAAACTCTCCCAAACGATGTCCGACCATATTTTCTTCCACCAACACGTTCAAAAAATCTTTACCGTTGTGAACGAGAAATGTTATTCCAACCATTTCTGGAGAAATGACACAGGCACGTGACCATGTTTTGATCGGCGCACGTTTCCCGCTTTTCTTTACCGCATCAACTTTTTTCATGACGCGGGGGTCAATGTATGGGCCTTTTTTTAAGCTACGTGACATAGATAGTTGAAATGCGCGAATGCGCAGTATTTAGAAAACGAGATTACGTATCTTATACTGAGAGCTTACCTTTTCTCGGTTTTATAATAAATTTGTTACTATATTTTTGTGGTTTTCGAGTCTTGATGCCGCGTGCCTTCTTACCATATACCGTCATTGCACCACGTCGTTGACCGATGGGACTATGACCTTCACCACCACCGTGCGGGTGATCAACCGGATTCATATTCTTACCCTTCACAGTTGGTTTGATACCACGGTGTCGGACACGACCAGCTTTACCCCAACGAACCAGTCGACGATCAGGGTTCCCAACCGCACCAATACTCGCAAGACACTCTTTAAGAATGAGACGAATCTCTCCGGAAGGAAGCTTGACCTGAGCATACTTTCCTTCGATGGCTACCAATTGTGCAGATAAGCCAGCTCCACGAACTATTTGACCACCTTTACCTGGCGTTAGCTCAATATTGTGTATAAAAAGACCTACTGGAATGTGCTGAAGCGGCATC
>JBPOHP010000210.1:0-5073 GCA_052035445.1 Candidatus Magasanikiibacteriota bacterium | reverse complement strand
GCGTGGCTGGCTTTGTAGTATATGCTGCGTTAGGCGCTATCTTTTTTTTGATACTCCGAGATAGATTTGTAGTTGTGTCACAACAATTGGGCGAGAGCGTTTCCTGTTGGGGAAGAAAATATTCGTTAGGCCTGTTTTTATGGCATTATGCCGCCTGTATTTTTTTTGCTCATCTAGCAAAGTTATTCTATTATGGAGATAATAAAATATTGGTATATGTTATTACTACGATCGTAGCCACTGCTAGTACGCTTGGTATAGTGAAATGGTTATATGCCCACCCTACCCTGCGATGGATAGTGACATTGTAATTTTTTATCTATGCATATTTTATATATTGGTGCTGGATTTGTAGGGACAACCTCAGGAGCTGCTTCCGCTGCGAGTGGGCATGATGTGATGGTGTATGATATTAACGAGAATCGTATTAGAGCTTTTTTATCATATGATCGAGAAACGATAGAAGAATGCTTGTATGAAGAAGGTTTGGGCGAGTTGGTGGTGCATAATCGCGACCGACTTCATTTTACCGCTTTGCAGAGTGATATGGAATCGTATGTCGACGTTGCAGAAGCTATTTTTTTATGTGTGCCAACTCCAGAAATACAGGATACGGGCGAAAGTGATCTTAGCTTTTTTCGGAGTGCGATAGCCACACTCGTTTCAACGCTTGCTCGACGAAACAGTGGGCTTCAACAAAAACGTATTGCCTTGGTTATAAAAAGTACTGTACCGATTGAAGCACTAGCTGAAGCTCGTAATGTTTTGATGCAAGCTGGTGTGCGTAATGTGGGGATTGTTTCAAACCCAGAGTTTTTGGTCGAAGGTAAGGCCGTCCAGGGTTCGGTCAAGCCCGATCGAATAGTGGTTGGAGCGGAGTGCCCAGAAGATTTTGCGCTCATGCGTCAGGTATATTGGCGATTCGCAGAATCACCCACAGTGAGTTATATTGAAGTTAATCCGGCAGAAGCAGCTGCCTCAAAGTTATTAGCTAATTTTTATTTATTAAATCGTTTGATGGTCTGTTTCGACGTTATTGGTCGTACGTGTGAAGCCTTCCCCGACATTAAATTTGAACATGTCCGGAAAGTACTGACAACTGATAAGCGTATTGGAGAATGGGGTTTCTTTGATAGTTTGTACGCAGGAGGTAGTTGTTTATCTAAGGACAGTCGTTCACTTGCGTATCAACTCATGTCTAAACAGCAGGACGCAAGTTTAATAGAGGAGATAAACAAAGCAAATGAACGCCAGTACCGGTTATTTATGGATCGGGCAGAACGTGAAGTGGGGTTTGTTTGGAAAGAAAAAGTGGTGGCCTTACTTGGGTTATCGTTTAAACGAGACACTAATGATGTGCGAAAATCGGCAAGTATTTTTATCGCACAAGAATTGTTGGCTCAACATATTGCAAAATTACAGATTTTTGACCCGGTTTCTACTAAGCAGTTTGCTCAGATATTTTCTGAGAATGAGGTGGTAGTGTCTGCTGAATCCGAAACAAAAGCTATACACGGTGCAGATATCATAATTATAGCTACAGACTGGCCTCAATTTAGAGGTTTGGGAGATATTCTATTGGCGCACACTGGTCGTCCGTTAATCATGGATGGTCGAAGAATTTTACAACACCGCTATGCTGATTTACAGCAAGCAGGTTTTACGGTTTTAGCTGTTGGCTCTCCATGTCTGAGACCGAATTCTATTTTTTAATACATTTTATGGCACACTATCTTGTTACCGGAGGGGCAGGTTTTATAGGAACAAATTTAATTAAGCAGCTCGTCGCCGATGGACATCAAGTGCGATCGATTGATTCGTATGCCGCTGGTCGGTTTGCAGATCGAGTTGTTGCGGGTGTTGAGTATCTCGAAGGGGATGTAATGGATGCTACGGCAGTCGAGCGAGCAGCTGCGGGGGTAGAAGGTATTTTCCATATGGCAGCACTGCCACGGGTGGCGTATTCGGTAGAACATCCGCTCGAAACTCATATGGTGAATGTAGTTGGTACGCTTAACGTGCTGTTGGCTGCCAAAAAACAGGGTGGAATCCGGGTAGTTTTTAGTTCGTCTGCCGCCGTGTACGGCGATCAACCTGTTTCACCTCTGGTTGAAACAATGCGTCCAATACCACTCAGCCCCTATGGTTTGCACAAGTATGAAAGTGAGGAATATTGTCGCCTGTTCAGTCAATTGTACGGAGTGGCCAGTGTTGTATTGCGTTACTTTAATGTGTATGGTCCACACATGGATCCTCAGGGAGGATATGCGCTTGTGGTGGGTAAATTTTTGGATCAACGCCGAAGGGGAGAGCCGCTCACTATTTCGGGGGATGGAGAATATTACCGTGCTTATGCCCATGTTTTCGATATTGTTCGAGCTAATATGTCTGCTATGGAGTCTAAAATGGTTGGAAAGGGTGAGGTTATTAATATTGGTAGCACTCGACCAACATCGGTTAATGAGTTAGCAGCTTTAATCGGTGGGCCGGTGGTTCATGTTGCCCCTCGCGTAGGAGATCCGCGCCACAGCCAGGCAGACGGTACTAAAGCTCAGAAAATGCTTAACTGGGAGCAAAAAATTTCTTTAGAAGAAGGAATTGCTGAGTTAAAGCGCTTGTGGGGCATTGAATAATGAAGATGTTAGTACTGGTTTTTTGAGAAAAAATAAAAACAACCTTCGCTATCGAGCGAAGGTTGTTTTGTAGGTGTATTTATAGTACGTTTGCGAATTTGGTGGCTTTAAGACTGCCATCAAATCGGCGACGTTTGCGGCTGGCAAATTTTACTTTACCTGCTTTAGCGGCAACAAGCGTATCATCTCCACCGCGGAATACGTTAGTTCCAGCATGGATCGGTGTGCCGCGCTGACGTACGATAACCATGCCGGCGGTAACTGCTTCACCATCATGTTTTTTGATGCCAAGACGTTTTGATTGTGATTCGCGGCCATTCGTTGTGGAACCACCGGCCTTTTTGTGTGCCATACAGAAGACTAAATAAAAAATGAATGAGGGAACTATTGGTAGGGCGATCCTACCATGATGTAATTCGCTTGTCAATAGAAATACTCGTCTGCTATTATGCATGTATATGTCTATGCGTTTTAAAGCATTTCTACGTGATTACTACACGAGCTCCTTGGCAGTAGTCGGACTCATTATAACGTTGCTAGGTTGTATCGAAATACTTCGTTTTCAGCGACCTCCTACGGAGGTGGTATTTTTGCATGTAAGCTTGATTGCTGGGGTAAATATAACTGGTGTTTGGCGCGACCTGTTTTTTTTCCCCGTTGGGATGTTTATCACTTGGTGTGTGAGTAGCGTTTGGGCCTATTATGTCCATCGAAATGACGTAATTGTGGCTCGACTTTTGCTTATTATAAATCTTTGTGTCGCGATAGGTATGTGGTGGGGAATCCATATGCTACTATTTTTTAATAGTTAGCCATGTATGGCAAAAAATTACGCAGCAGTTCATGGTGGAGATAGGCAGTTTATGGTATATATTGGACTTTTGGTTGTAGCTGGTTTGGCAATTCTGACTTCAGCTAGTGGTCCGCTTGGTTATTATTCTACCGCCGCGCATGATAGCTATTTTTTTGTTAAACGACAAATTCTATTTGGGCTGCTGCCGGGCAGTCTGTTATTTCTGATTGCATCACGGATTCCTATCACCTGGTGGAAACAATTATCTTGGATCGTGTATGGGATATCTATCGTATTTTTGGTATCGGTATTCATTCCTGGAGTCGGTCTCTCTATCAACGGATCTCATAGCTGGCTTTCGGTTGCTGGTTTTACCTTCCAGCCAGCAGAGTTGGCTAAATTATCAGTTGTTTCTGTAGGGGCTGTGATTCTTGGTGGTCGTAGACATGATTGGCGCGACTGGCAGACCCATCTCTTACCCGTGTTGTTTGTGGTTGGTTTGCCCTTAGGGTTGGTATTGCTACAAGGGGATTTGGGCTCAGCCACTATTATTGGAGTTATTGCGTTAAGTATATTGTATGTGGGTGGGGTTCCGCGGCAGTATATGGCAATGCTTATGATGATCAGTGTGCTGGTTGGCGGCGTGCTCATTGCGGTTGCCCCCCATCGACTTAATCGAGTTTTGTCTTTTATCAACCCCAATCTCGTCACTGAAGAAAAATATCGTTATCAGATCGACCAGGCTAGTCTAGCGGTCGGTTCGGGTGGGGTGTGGGGCTTAGGCTTTGGGCATTCACGGCAAAAATATCAGTATTTGCCCGAAGTTAATGCTGATTCGATTTTTGCTATTTTTGCCGAAGAAAATGGTTTTGTGGGGTGCGTTGTTTTTCTGTTTCTCTTGATGCTGATCGGTTGGCGAGGACTTAAGATTGCGGCCAGCGCACCCGATGATATGGGCAAACTACTAGTTACGGGTGTGATGGTGTGGTTTATGTGGCAGTCGTTTTTGAATATCGGCGGAATTGTGCGGGCTGTGCCGTTGACCGGAGTGCCGTTACCACTTGTGAGCCATGGTGGCTCGGCATATATGATGATGCTCGGAGCGCTCGGGATAGTGGTGGGGGTGAGCCGGAGAGATATTAGAAATTAGAAATTGGATATTAGGGTTCCCTAATTTCTACTATCTAATATCTAATAATATAATTTAGTTTCCACAACGTTGATTTTGTTTTATCACATTTTTTATTTGTAGTTTTTATGACCATTCTCATCACTGGCGCTGCTGGTTTCATAGGGTCACATTTCCTTCGCTATATTTTTGAACACTATCCAACGTATCGGGTGGTGGTGCTCGACAAATTAACGTACGCAGGGAATTTGGACAATCTTAAAGAAGTAATGCTTGACCCGCGATTTACGTTTGTGCAGGGTGATATTGCTGATCCGGGTGTTTTGCAAAAATTATTTACCGAACATCCCGTTGAAATGGTGGTAAATTATGCTGCCGAAACGCATGTTGACCGATCGGTGATGGATCCGACTGCTTTTTTGAAGACGAATGTACTTGGTGTGTATCATTTGCTTGAAGCTGTGCGGCAGTTTGGAGTCAAACGCATGATTCAAATTTCTACCGACGAAGTGTTTGGC
>JBPOHP010000018.1:0-4968 GCA_052035445.1 Candidatus Magasanikiibacteriota bacterium | reverse complement strand
GTGTTAATGGATTTGAGGCGGTAAGTGATGGTAATAATGTGTATATCGATGGGCTTAACTTCACGAGTAGTACTAAAGCGTTATACAGTAATATTTATTTACTAAGTATTAACCAAAACGCTCAAGCTGAAACCCGCGCTGTATTTGAACAATTGTTAAAAAACTTTAAATTGACGATAAATTTAACGAATTTTGGTTACTGTGCTAAGCCGGGTCAAGCGCCTGATTTTACCCAGGCTTGTCAGGTTGATTTTGATTGTCAGGGAGGTAATGTGTGTTCTGCGACGGTGGATAAATTAAAGCGAAATTATGAGCGGCTCCGAGGATTAGATTATCTTGAAAACGCTCTAGATCGTTACGCGCGCGAAAATACCGGTTCGTTTCCGTCAATCACACAAGGTACGTACTTAAAAGGACAGGTTATTAGTACCTGGCCTGCCTGGACTGATTTTGGCAGTATCCTTAAGTCATCTGTTCCGGTTGATCCCGTTAATCAACTAGGAGTTGGCGGCACGTGTTCAGTAACAACTAATCGATTTTGCACGAGTAACGCTGAGTGCCCCACTAATGAAAAATGTACTTTGCATGACGGCCAAACTGGCTGGAGTACAGCTGATAGAAGGTTTAGTTTTGCCTGTGCAACCTCATCATTGGCATATCGTTATTTAGCAGCTTCTTCCTCTGGATATGTGGTTAGGGCTGCACTAGAAAATCCTGATCTTACAATTTCGAACCTTGATAGTTTTGTGAAAGATTTTGTTGATCCTACTAGATTTATCCTAACCAATCCGTCGGGAATTTGTAGTCAAGACCAAGAAATATCAACACTTAATCAAGGTGTTTGTGGAGATGGCGAGGTAAACTATGCTCGTGGCGAAGAATGTGATCCTCCAGGAAAAATCCGTTATGGTGCTTGTTCGGCTGAACAACTTAACAAAGTTAAAGTCGATGTTTGTACAAATGGATGTAAGTTTGCCCCCTCTACGACACCGTATATTTCTTGTTCGGCGTTAAGTTCTTGCGGTAACGGTCGTCTTGAGGTTGGGGAGACATGCGACGAAGGTGTTTTAAATGGTACCTATAACCATTGCTCTAAAGCATGTTCTTGGCCACCGGCGGATCCGCCAGGCTATTGTGGTGATGGAGTGGCGCAGAAATCTTATGAACTATGTGATTATAAAATTGGTCTTAATGGAAAAAATGGTCTTTGTGTAGGAGGAGAAAAAACTGGCATGGCGTGTTCGACGAGTGTTGAGTGTCAATCTTCTGGTGCAGAGCTTTCTTTTGCGGGACGTTGTCAGATGCTTGATGGAACAACAGGAAGATATGGTTTAACGAGCTCAGCAGCCTGTGGTCTTGATTGTCGGACTCCTGGTCCGTATTGTGGTGACGGTATCGTCCAGGCCGAATTCGGTGAAGAGTGTGATGGTGATATGCAATGCTCTATTTCTGGTTTGCCAGGCTCGCAACGGTGCTCATCTTCGTGCGCTATTATTGAGCAACAGGCGCGTGCGTGGTGGAGATTTGATGATCTTGTTACGTTTAGTGTTGGTGGAAAGCAGGTTGGTCGGGCAGACGAAGAACAAGGGCCTTTGCTTGTATCATCATACGGTGGTAGCACGTTATGTACTGTTGATTTAGCAACCCAGGCTACGTGTCCGACTTTTGTTGCCTCAGGTAAATACGGTGGCGCACTGCAGTTCAATGGAATCGATTCGCAGTTGAATATGGAGTTGCAACAAACTTCTTCGACCCAATTGAGCTATTTGAATCAATTGTCCGGTATTAGCGTAGAGGCTTGGATAAAGCCTACCAGTCGTGGTAAATGGCCGCGTATTGTTGAAAAAGGTGGTTTTGGTGCCAGTGGCGGTTATACGTTCCAGCTTGACAGTACGGGTGAGCACATATCGTTTGTCGTTTGGAATTCGGGTTCGACGGTTTCTTTTGGGGTGGTTGGCAATCAGGTAATACCGCTTAATCAATGGACGCATGTCGTCGGGACGTTTGAAAAGAAAGACAATCTTTATACGCTCAAGGTATATGTAAATGGTAATCTTGATAAAACTGAACAAAAAATAACTTCAGAAGAAGTCATTGGGTTATCTGTTGCCAATAAGTACATTAAAATTGGATACGGCACCAACTCTTCTGTATTTGGCGGTTTACTTGACGAAGTTAAGATTTATTCCAGCGTATTACAGGAATCAGATGTTGCTGAAAGAGCTGGTAAGCTGTGGGCGTGTGTTAGTCAGAGTACTGCCAACGCATCGACGGTTTCTGTTATTCCACCGAGTTGTGGTGATGGTAAGGTGGGCGTCGGTGAAGCCTGTGATCGGGGATCAGAAAACGGTAAAGCCTGTGTTCCCGGCTATAATAAAAGCTGCTCCTATTGCAAGGCTGATTGTGCTGCTGTTATTGATGTACAGTCTCAAAATTTTTGCGGTAACACAGTGATAGAAGGTCCTGAAGTGTGTGAAAATGACCCTAAAACATCTTATGTGTACACAGCAGCTAGCGATGCAACCACTCTTGCAACAAAAGATGCAACTCATAATGGTTATCGAGTTCTTTCGTGTGCAGAAGAAAAAGCAGAGCCGTATACTTTGAAAAAAGGTACAAAATCATGTGTTTCTACTTGCTCAGCTATCCAAAATGACTGTGTGATTTGTGGTCTTGATCCTAATAAGGGTGTTCCGGTACAGGGTGGAATTATTAACGTCCTTTCGCCTACCACGACGAATCCGTTACGCTTCAGTTATGTGCAGTCGGTAACCGCAAGTGATCGGTTAAACGATCAGCGTTTTGCGCCAGGAAATGGTACGTTGGATTTAACTCTTTCTTCTCGTTTTGATGTAGATAAGGTTGCGCATATTTCTTGGTTAAATGGTTCTTCGAATACGTATGTTTTGCGACCGGCGTCAGAGGACGCTATGACCTCAAGTAACGTTGCAAAAATTGGTGCTGATAGTAGATGTTCGGTTGGTGATACTGGTGTATATACATTATTTATTAATCAAGATATTGCTCATCCGATTAGCATGAATGTGGTACCTAAGCCATCCTCATATCAGTATGATCTTATTTTGTCACCAGTAATTAATAGAGCAGAGCGGCCACACGATGTACGTATTGTGGTTCGTTGGGTAAATGTCGGACCTTTATTTGTTAGCGGTTTTTTACAATGGATAAACGCTGATGATCTTTCACCGGCAAGATTAGAATTATTGCCACGTGACAGCGTAAATCAGATGAATTATTGGTTAGGTTACTCAAGAGATACTCTGGGTTATGCAACCTGGTATCATGGGCTAGGCTCTACTGCAAACGGAACAACACTCGCGTCGTTTACCGTCGATACTCAATCAATGTGGAGAACAAAGGTGTTCTATGTTCGTTTACCACAACAAAATGAAGGTATTGATCCAGGTATTGCTCGTTATAAAAATTCGGCGAAATTAGCAGTTGATATCTACTTACCCGAAGATGATGCTAATCCACTTCATTACGGCAAACCATCCCGTACGTTTTATCTGAGTGAAGCTCAAGATTCAGACAATGCAACCGCACCGTATTGGGAAGTTTTTGCTCTCAAAACCGCTAATGAAGTTCCAAATATTGCCGATCGAATAGTGGGTGTAAATCGGATTGTTACTAAGCTTTTCTATCCTTAGCTTATGAACAAGATTGCTTATTATAGTATTAGTTTTGGTGCTATCGTGATAGTTGCTGTGCTAGGAGTGTGGTTTGTAATAAGGCAAAAAGATGTTAATCAGTTTGAAAATAAACAAAATTCGCCAACGCAACCAGTAATAAACAGCTTAAATGTATCTGATAGTGAAGCTAGAAAAAATTTAGAGAAACGTTATACTGTTGATGCAGACCTTGATGGGATTTTTGATAGTGATGAGTCAAAATTTAAAACTAATCCGCAAAACCCTGATAGTGATGGGGATGGTTTACTCGATAACGATGAGCTTACCGTTCTTAAGACCAATCCTATTAAAGCCGATACTGATGGAGATGGTATGCCAGATCTCGAAGAATTAATGAAAGGACGTGACCCGCTTGTTAAACAACCACTTGCGACGAATACAAAAAAATAATATAGAGAATCTTACTTTGTTTATATCTTTGTTTTTTATGTTTGATGATGAAAAAACTCCTGGTCAGGCTCCTGGCAATCTTCCTTTTGCCCCTACACCATCCGCACCACCATCGTCATCTTTAGGTCAACAGTCGCCTAACGCTCTGGATGCCGGACTATTGCGTCGTAAAGAAGATATTGCTTCCGAAGAGGTGGCAACATCCAACTCTCCTCAATCTGGGATATATGGTAATTCGGTTGTACCTCCTATGTCGCCGGTTATGCCTATGACTTATACAACAAAAGAGCCGGTGCTCGGTAAGATTTTGGCAGGTTTGTTAACGATAGTAGGCATTGGTGTTGTGGGTGTTGGTGGTTGGTATGCGTATAACCGTATTATTGCTCCAGTCATAACCGGGGTTCAAAAAAATACACCATCCTCTTCTGCCACTGTAGAGACGGTTTCTTCATCTCAGCAAGCTGCTGGAACTGCAACCGCTACATATCAGCCTTCGTTTACGACAACTTCACTTCAGAATGCAACAAATAACGAGACCCTCTTGTTTGGTGAGCAAGTTGATACAGATGGTGATGGACTACCTGATCGGCGTGAGCGAGATGTAGGAACTGATCCTGATAACGCCGACAGTGATCGAGACCAACTTTCCGATGGAGAAGAAATCTTATTAGGCACTGATCCGCGCAATCCAGATTCTGATGGTGATGGGTTTCCAGATGGCCGTGAAGTTTTGAACGGTTACAGTCCGCTTGGTCCTGGTCGGTTGTTCTCAACAACATCTTTTTCAGAAAAAGCTACCTCGACTGATATGATGCGTACTTCCACTATTTCTCCAGTGGTTACTCCTAATATACCTAGTTTATAG
>JBPOHP010000147.1:0-2128 GCA_052035445.1 Candidatus Magasanikiibacteriota bacterium | reverse complement strand
AGTAAACAAAATTATATATCTTGAATTCCGATCTGATCGGAAACTGAGCCAAATATAACCTCATTGAGATCATGTGCTCCCGTGAACAAGACTACCATACGGTCAATACCAAGTGCAATACCCCCGGTGGGTCGCATACCCGATGCTAAAGCCGCGATAAAATCAGCATCAATATCCCAGATGGTTTTACCCAATTTTTGCCGGAGCTGACGATCGGCTTCCAGACGTTTCTTTTGTTCTACTGCATCGGTCAATTCACCAAAACCATTAGCCAGCTCTAAGCCCAATATGTAGAGTTCGGCTCGTTCGGCGTACCGGGGATCATGCGCGCATTCCTTAGATAACGAACATAATTGTTTCGGATACTCATACAAAAATGTTGGGCGATCCATCCCCAGATGCGGCTCGATTTCACTCAGAAAAATCTTAAAAAATACATCTTCGTATTCATCAGTCGCGGCTACGGTATAACCTTTTTTGCGTGCTGTTTCGCTGAGCGTTGCAAGATCAAGATTGTCATCAAGATTAACCATGGCATAGCGTTGCCAAGCCTCTTTCACACTGAGCCGTTCCCAAGTACCGCTCACCGGCACGGTTTTACCCGCATAACGAAGTTCGGGTATGGCTAATTTCTCACCAATAGAGCGAAACATGTTCTCGGTATCATGCATAAAATCAACGTACGTTCCCGGTGATCGGTACCATTCAATCATGGTAAATTCGGTATTATGCGTGCGACCAAACTCTTCGAAATCACGAAAGCATTTCGTGATATGAAACACGTTTTCAAACCCGGCAGCCAGCAACTTTTTAAGCGCAAATTCTGGTGACGTATGCAAATAAAATGGATATTGCTTACCATGTGGATCATGCACGGTGATGGGCACCGGAAACAAGTACGGCTCTTGCCCCGGCAATTTGAGCCCGATCGGTGTATCAGTCTCTATAAATCCGTTCTGCCAAAAAAATTCGCGGGTCAAACGAATGATATCGGCCCGAGTTTTAATAATGTTGAAGAGACGCGGATTGTCACGAAGTTCTTTCCAGGTAGACATATGTTTTGAGGCTGGCGAGGCCTGTAAGGCTTGTGACGCTTGTGAGGCACATAGACTATATGAGATAGGTAAGAGCCTTACACGCCTCATAAGCATCACAAGCTGTTGTACATGCTCAACAAAGAAAGACCCTACACGGATCTTTCTTTGGTGCTTCGAAGACAGAGCAAAAACTACCGAGCCATATACGGCATGAGCGCATTCTGGCGAGCGCGTTTAATAGCAGTTGATATTTCACGCTGGTGTTTGGCACAGAGACCAGAACGACGGCGTGGAGCAATTTTTTTGTAAGATGAAACATAACGGGCAAGCATGCCAATATCTTTGTAATCGACAACTAATTTTTTATCGACACAGAAACGGCATGTGCGAACTTTGTTTTCTTTGGAGATCATAGATTAAAACGGAATATCTTCAACTTTAATTTCTTCTTCCACAACTTCTTCGGGCGGAGTTGGTGCCGCCGAACCAGCAGGTGGCATACCTACCGCGGGAGCAGGTGCACCCGCGACAGTACCTTTACTATCAAGCATGATCATGTTGTCGGAAACGATTTCGGTGCGGTAGCGCTTGACTCCATCTTGCCCGGTCCAGTCACGAGTCTGCAAGCGTCCTTCTACATAAATCCGACTGCCCTTGCGCAAATATTGGTGCGCAACTTCAGCCATTTTTCCCCACATGACAATGTTATGGAACTCGCTTTGCTGCTGTTTTTGACCCTGCGGATCAGTCCAAACCCGACCAGTTGCTACCGAGAAGGTGGCCACTGATTTGCCGGTTGGTAAACTTTTGAGCTCAGGGTCACGAACCAAGCGACCAAGGAGCGTTACGCGATTGAGATCCATATGTTCATTATTAGCGCAGTGGCGCAGTAGCTGGTAGCGCAAGTAGGCTGCGCCGACAAACTCCAATGAAAACCTAGTAAACTTACTCGTACTGCGCTACTGCCTACTGCGCTACGAGCTTTTTTATACTCCCGGAATAATATCGGTCTCGTCGATAATCTTATCGAGTTTTTTCTTAATATCTTCCATAGAAGCTTTAGGTTCTTCTTTACGCGCTGCTAAAGTGGG
>JBPOHP010000153.1:0-2515 GCA_052035445.1 Candidatus Magasanikiibacteriota bacterium | reverse complement strand
GACTTGCGTCGTGCGCGGGCGGCAGCCGAAAATATTGTTCCCACAACTACGGGTGCCGCGCTTGCGACCACCGAAGCTATCCCGAGTTTAAAAAATAAATTTGATGGTTTGTCGATTCGCGTGCCGGTGCCAACCGTCTCGGTTTCAGATATCACAGCGGTACTCAAAAAAAATGTGACGATTGAAGATGTAAACAAGGCGTTCATTTCGGCGGCTGAGTCTGATGAGCTCAAGAATATTTTAGCGGTGACGTTTGAAGAATTAGTTTCGTCTGATTTTAAAGGCGATACGCACTCAGCGATCGTTGATTTGCCACTCACGAATGTTGTGGGTGGAAATTTGGTAAAAGTCGTTGCGTGGTATGATAACGAGTATGGCTATGCGCATCGCTTGGTAGAATTGGCCGAGCGTATATTTGAGTAGTAAAACGAGTTAGTTTTAAAAAAAAGAAAGAAGGCGCCTGCGGTGAAAACCGGGCGCCTGTGCGCTGACCACGAATGGGTAGCGAGGAAAAAGAAAGGGTGATGCGCTGCTTTATTTAGTGATGTGCACTACCACCACCACCGTGACCATGATCACCGCCTGTGGCGGGTGGGGCAGAGTGACTATTATCATGTCCACCACCACCACCAAATTCAATGTGGCTCAGGAGGTGTAAGCTGTAGCCGAGCGCAGCAAGTCCGCCGATTTTGCCGAGCCACCCCCAACACAAGATGATCGTTCCCATCGCCAGGATGATTTCTATCACGATAATGGGGCTGCTAAGGCAGCCTTTCAGAGCATCAGTTGCAATGTTCAGCGCCTCACTCGTCTGGTGTTGTGGGTTGGTCGGGGGTGCCTTCTTACTTGCCCAGACGACGAAGCTTGATAAGGTTGTTATGGTGATGATAAGTGCAATGAGCGCTGTTTTGGTAGTGTTGCCGGTCACCGGATCGTCGAGGTTGGGCTTTGCCCCCAAATACAGTGCAACTCCAGCTATGGCCCACGCCACCATAATCCCAAGTTCAAGTGCGTATTTGTGCCAGGTTAGTATGGCTTGGTGTGCAAGCCACTGGCCGCAGAGTTTAAAGAAATTTACAATATCTTCTTTTGTGTGTGGGTGCAGCATTGGGTTACTCCCCCATGTAAGTTGTTGTCTCAAATGAGACAGGTAACTGTAGCATAGGTTTTATTCGTTGTCAAGAGATAGTGATTTGCCAATTTTGGCTTGATTAAGCTAAGATGTGAGTGTAGAGTATCTGTACTCACTTTTAAACGTTTTTTGTGTATATGTCTCGTCTGTTTTCTCGCGATGTTCCTTCTCATATTGGTGAAGAAATCATAGTGTCTGGTTGGGTCAACGCTCGACGTAACATGGGTAAAATCGTTTTTTTGGATATCCGTGATAGTACTGGCTTGGTACAGGTCGTTGGTGTGCCAAGTGAGCTGGATACTCTTTCGCAAGAGCGGCTCAAAGAAGTGCGGCCGGAATGGGTTGTGAGTTTGCGAGGCGTGGTCAATAAACGTAGTGAAAAACAAATTAAGCCTGAACAACCAACGGGTACTGTTGAAATTCTGATGAAAGAATTAACGATTTTAAATACTGCCGAAACACCACCATTTGAGATTGATAAAGACACTGCTGGAATTTCTGAAGAATTACGTCTTACATATCGTTACCTTGATTTACGCAGTGAACGCATGCAAAAAAATATTCGATTACGAGATCGGATTATTACATTTTTTCGCGAGTACATGCATCGTCACGATTTTGTTGAGATTGAAACGCCAGTCCTTATGAAGGGTACACCAGAAGGATCGCGTGAGTATATCGTTCCATCTCGTCTGCATGAAGGAAAATTTTATGTTTTGCCACAATCGCCCCAGCAGTTCAAACAGTTGTGTATGGTGGCTGGTTTTGAACGATATTTTCAAGTTGCTCGCTGTTTTCGCGATGAAGATCAGCGTGGTGATCGGCAGCCGGAATTTACTCAACTTGATTTCGAAATGTCTTTTGTGACACAAGAAGATATTTTGAAGTATACCGAAGCCATGTTTATTGAAATGGTACAGAAGTTGTTCCCTGAGAAAAAAATTTCAACCCTACCATTTCCGCGAATCACGTATGCTGAATTGATGGAAAAATACGGCTCTGATAAGCCAGATTTACGAATAAATAAGTCAGACCCTAACGAGTTGGCATTTGCTTGGGTTTTGGATTTCCCCATGTTTGAAACTGACGACGAAGGCAATATCGCTGCTAAGCATCATCCGTTTTGTTCAATCAAAGAAGAGGATAAGGCAAAATTTATGACAGGTACCGATCTTATGAGTATTCGCGCTAACGCTTACGACTTAGTATTGAATGGCTATGAGTTATCCAGTGGTAGTATCCGTATTCATGAACGCGAGTTGCAAAAACGTATTTTTGACCTTCTTAAAATTAGTGCTGAAGAACAGCAGGCTCGGTTTGGGCACATGCTTGAAGCTTTTACCTACGGTGCACCACCCCACGGTGGTTTTGCGCCTGGGATAG
>JBPOHP010000204.1:0-2205 GCA_052035445.1 Candidatus Magasanikiibacteriota bacterium | reverse complement strand
CCGAGAGGGCAACTTCGCCGCCCAGATCTTTAGCGATAACTTTAAAGTTCAAACGGCGGCGGGCAGAATAAATAGCAGCAGTTGTTCCGGCAGCTGAGGCGCCGATGACAATGAGGTCGAGCATAGTGTAGCTTATTAGCTGATTAGCGCAGTAGCTGGTAGGCTTTTGTGACTACTTAGCTTAGCGCATCCCTTAATTTTATTAACGCTTCAGCAACATCTGGCGCTTTGGCAAAATAACTTCCAACATTTACCATTTCCACCCCCCATGAAGCAACTTCGTGAATCGTGCCCTGGTTGATGCCGCCGTCGACCGAGACGCGTGGACGGTGGGGGATCTGGCAAAAGGTAGTAATTTTTTCTTTCATTTCGGGCAGAAACGGCGCGCCTTGGCGACCAGGATGCACGGTCATGAATTGCACCAGGTCGAGATCGTGAACATAGGCGTCGATTGCCGAGGTCGGTGTTTCTGGATTGAGCGCGACACCCACTTCGAGCCCACGCGCACGGCACTCTTCAATAATCGCGTGTGGGTCGCTTTTGGCCTCAGCGTGAAAGATAATGCGCGAGACATTGCGGATTTCGCCCCAGCGCAAGAGTTCTTTGTACGGATGCTCAACCATCAAGTGCACTTCGTAGCGCAGGCCGGTTTTTACTTCGGCGACGCGCTCAACTTCGGCAAACGAGGTGGTCGGTACCAACTTTCCATCCATCACATCAATTTGCGCGTACGAAAAAAGCGTTTCGAGGCGTCTGATTTGACGCTCGAATTCGTCGAAATTGTCGGTGAGGATGGCGGGGGTGATGAGGAGCATACAAGCTAATTGTCATTGCGAGCTCCGACACAGGAGGAGCGTGGCAATCTCGTTACTTCAGCAATGAGATTGCCACGTCGCTCATGCTTCGCTCCTCGCAATGACACCGTTTATTTTTCCTTTTCATATTCCTCAATCTTCTTAATCCTCCGCACATACTTCTCCTCCATTTTTTCTTCAGTTTGCAAAAACATTTTTACAATGGCACAGGCATGTTCTTCGCTTAGCACGCGGCCCGCGAGGCAGAGCACGTTAGCGTGGTCATCTTTACGCGCCCATTCAGCCGATTCGATGCTGTAACCAAGTACGGCACGAACACCTGGTACTTTGTTGGCAGCCATACAGACACCTTGACCAGAGCCGCAAATAAGAATGCCAAAACTGCCGGGTTCAGCGGCAATTTTTTGGCCGAGCGGAAAGGCAAAATCGGGAAAGTCATCATCTTTTTGGTATTCTTTGGCGCCAAGATCGATAATGTCGCGTTTGAGTTGTTTTTCAATATAACGCGTCAGGTATTTTTTGAGGGCGTGTCCGGCGTGGTCGGCGGCAATGTAGAGCATAGAACAGGTTGATACCTCGATTATAGCATGGTGCATTGTTTTAGCAACTGATTTTTTTGATAAAAAAAGAGCCCCTATTGAGCTAGAGGACTCTTCAGGGGCTGCGAGAAATGCAGGGGAAGACCGAGAAAGATTTCCCGGTTGAGTTTGTGGCTGAGGCTGTAAAGATCGTAGACGGAACTCCCTCTGATTCCTTCCTTATCTCGTATCAAGCTACCTTCGATGCCTTTGACGCTTAACCACGTTGGGAAGCCCGCTGGTCCATATGTAGCTTGCCCGTTGATTTCAATAAGGAAAGCTTGTCTGGGAGGGGCCTCCCTTTTGGGGTACAGCTCTTCCTCTTCTTCGAGATACAGATTGTACACCAGATTGTAACCATCGTCATTTTTTTTCATGCCGCGTAGAGGTTGCCAACCTAGTTTTTTGTTGACTGTTCTGTTTAAGGTCAGGTTGAACCTGAACTGGCTGGGTCCGCTCATTTTGTTGTATTTCGCAGACATGAGAATCAGTTCATACCGCCCCCCTGTTTTCCAGGCAGTGCGGCAGCATTGGAGCTCTTGAGGACTTGGTGGTAGTAGCTTGTTTTGGGCGCAAAACTTTTTGATAGTTTGTTCCCAGACGCTGATAAGGCCGAGCGTATAGCCTATTACTGCCTGTTCAGGAATTTCTTCTGGCTGACACTCGATTTCTTTAAGCCATGCCTCTGCTTCTTGTTCAAAATTTTGACCCTCTAAATGAGGGGGTCTTCTTGGCGCCGCTCCGGGCGCACTATTATATCGCGCCATGATCGGCCTCCACTTCTTAATATGTTGTTGACGATGCGTCTGCGT
>JBPOHP010000145.1:0-5668 GCA_052035445.1 Candidatus Magasanikiibacteriota bacterium | reverse complement strand
TCCAGGAATAACTGGTGCTGACCCAGACGGACGCGAGATTTTTTCTTGAAGTGTGGGAAGTGACGATTTTGATGGTTCGTCTACTGGAGAAGAAGGTGTCATAAATTCAAAAAAAATTCTAATGTTTCTCTTGAGCAGTAATCTTTTTCAACTCTTTTTCAAACGTCTCTACATCTTTAAAATCTCGATACACGCTCGCGAACCGGATATAGCCGATACCGTCGAACATCCGCAAATGTTTCATAACGATTTTACCAATTTCTTTACTTGCCACTTCACGACTTTTTTTCTTTTGAATATCGCGCTCAATCGTGTGAATTAATCTACGAAAACCATCTTGTGTAAAGGCGCGTTTAGTAAGAGATCGACGAATACCATTTTCCATTTTTTCTCGCATATAACTCTCACGAGTCCCATCTTCTTTAACAACAATAATATCTAGCAGCTCAACCTCTTCAGTGGTTGAAAAACGATAATGACATTTTTCACACTCCCGACGTCGACGCACAAGCATCCCATCTTCACTCGCTCGTGTTTCAACAACACTGACATCACGAAAATTACAAACAGGACAACGCATAAAAAAGTTTGTCAAACCAAGAGTAATCCGAGCTTTACCAGGAAGAAGGTAGTCTTTCAAGACTAAATTTCCATTTTTTTTCTAATAAATGCTGGTATCTCAAGAGCTGCATCTTCGGGATTATCCTTAGCACTATCTGCGCTCGATTTCGGCAGGCTTGGTGGTGAAAATGTTTTTAATGGAGTTGGTTTAAACGCTCGCGGTTCCTCTTCGGGTTCTTTTAAATTTGGTGTAGTAAAAGATCTTTTTGGAGAAAATTGCGTAGCAACCTTACTTCCAGCAAAAAAAGATGGGGCCGTCTGCTCTTCATGGCGCGTAGAGGTAGTTTCATTATTTGCATCAAAACCAGTAGCAATAACTGTAATCCGTAACTCACCATTAGTTAAACTTTCGTCGATATTAGCTCCAAAAATAATTTTGGCATCATCTGCGGCGGAATTAGTAATCATCTTCGCAGCCTCGCTCACTTCCGCCATAGTCAAATCTGCACCACCCGTAATAGTAAAGAGAATACCGTGAGCGCCGTCGATAGACAATTCAAGGAGCGGACTTGAAATAGCTTGCTTAGCGGCTTCAACCGCACGATTGTCTCCACTACCCGTGCCAATACCCATAAGCGCAGATCCTGTATTTTTCATAACTGCTTTTACGTCCGCAAAATCTACATTAATAAGACCAGGGATTGTAATAAGCTCTGAAATTCCCTGGACACCTTGTCGCATAACTTCATCAACCGTCTTAAAGGCATCGAGTAGTGTGGTACGTTTATCAATGATTTGCATGATACGATCATTGGGAATGGTAATAATAGTATCAACACGTTTCGCAAGTTCTTCCCAACCTTTCTCTGCAATCGCCGAGCGTTGCTTACCTTCAAAAGCAAAAGGTTTGGTGACCACAGCTACCGTCAAAGCACCTGCCTCTTTGGCGAGCTCAGCTACCACGGGAGCAGCTCCGGTACCCGTACCTCCACCAAGGCCGCAGGTAATAAAAACCATATCAGTATCTTTGAGGAGTTCACGAATTTCATTTTGCGCCTCCTCTGCTGCTTTCCGACCAATCTCTGGATCCATGCCAGCACCTAAACCACGTGTAACAGTTTTACCGATATGTAATTTTGAAGAAGCGGAACTGTTGTGAAGTGCTTGAATATCGGTATTGAGCGCGATAAAATCGACACCTCGAACTTTAGCAGCAATCATTCGATTGAGCGTAGAACCACCAGACCCCCCCACCCCGACCACTTTTATTCTGGCAATCGTTTCTATCTCTGGTTTAACTTGGGGCATACAACACGTTAATCAATGGTAATTTATTGAACACAAAATGTATTCAATAATGTATCTAATATAAGCAAAAAAACCGCTTCTATAGTATAATTTTGAAACAGGGGTATTGTCAAGAAAATAGAGCCGTTTTGTGTATAACTAAACAAGAAAAAAGCCGAGTTTCTAAAATACAATAAACGCTTTGTAGCGCTTATTGAACTTGACCAAAATTTATTACGGAATCAAGGTCTTAAACCAGGCCTTAACTTGTTTAGTCATCCCCCCGCTAATTTTTCTCACGCCTACCCCAGTTTTTTGACCAAAATCGCTATTCGATCTCATTACACTACCCCACTTCACCAAACCAACAGCCGCGGAGAATGAGAGATCATTTATTTTATCAGTTACGCTAATCATATGAAGTGGATATCCAAGCGCAGCTGGCAAACGCACGTATTTTTTGGCCAAATCGACTAATCCCGGCAACTTTGCCCCCCCTCCAGCAAACACAATTCCCGCCGGTAAAAGAGTGGTTTTTTTACACCGTTGTAATTCTTGATACACTTTTGTCAAAAGTTCTTCTACTCGAGCTTGAACAATCTCGTACAAATACTGTTTTTTTACCAACTCGTGTTCTGGCGCACCGAGTTCAGCAAGATCAAATTGATCGTCTTTGGTAATAAGTCCAAGCGTACAATCTGCATAAGTTAACTTAACAGCTTCGGCGATATCAATCGAAGTTCGTAATCCAATAGCAATATCGTTCGTAATATGCCCCGATCCGAGCGGTAAAATTGCAGTATGAATTAATTCTCCCTCTTCAAAAACAGCTAAACTTGTCGTGGAAGCCCCAATATTTACTACAACAACCCCCAATTCTTTTTGTCGAGCAGTAACCACGGCTTCTGCGGTTGCAAGCATCGAAAGAACTAGGTCTTCAATTTCAAGGCCTGATCGATATACTGCTTTAGATAAATTTTTTACTTGGGCGGAAGCTGCTAAAATGATTTGTGTGTCTACTTCCAGGCGAATACCGGTCATGCCTACCGGGTCTTTAATTCCCGCTTGACCATCGATAGTAAATGTACGCGGTAGAACATGTAAAACTTCATAGTTGAGCGGTGTTGCTATAGCACGCGAGGCCTCAATAGCACGCTCTACATCTTCTTCGGTAATCTCACTATCACCTTTTGAAACAGCAACCACGCCTTTACTCATTTGAGACAGAATTTGCGTCCCTGAAATACCTAGCCAAACTGAATCAATTGGCGCACCTACCATCCGTTCTGTTTCTTCAAGACAGGCCGAAACTGAAGAGACAACATCTTCAATACTACTAATAACACCTCGATGCACGCCTTCAGACGGCACTTCTGCAGCTCCGAGTATCTGCAGTTCCCCCTCTCCTTCCCCGCCTCGGTCTGCAATATGCCCCACAGCCATACGAATTGCTGCTGAACCAATGTCGAGACCGGCTATAAATTGTTCTTCATGTTTTTTCATACAGAAAAGAAGGTTTGATAGCGCGTAGATCAGATGAACTCATGAACGAAATAATTTTAGTAGAAAACGAACTGTGACATAGTATACCTTATTTTAAGAGAGCAACCAAGTATGGACCAAGAATGATCGAACCGACCACAACTGCCCCTGCAGCAGTCAAGAACACCGCCCCTGCCATCACATCTTTAACTATCGCTACCTGATGATGAAGTCTAGGAACTAACAAATCGGCAAACACCTCAAGCGCAGTATTAAAAAGCTCCAGTACCAACACCAGCAACGCCATCAAAACAATCAAGAGAAATTCCCATGTTTTAAGGGGCAACAAGATACTAACAAGCAGTACTACAAATCCAATACCGCACTGAAAACGAAAATTCAGCTCGTTTTTAAAAGTGTATCTAATACCACGCAACGCATATTTGATACTTAACCCAAGGGAATACAGAACCATATTACGATACTGGAAATACAAAAGATTCTTTAAAATAATCATCATTAAGGTGCTGCGGAATTTTCACAACCCCAAGACCAAGCTGTGATGAGCAATTACGTACAATCGATTCTTGAAGAAAGAACATTTTTCGCGCATCATGAAGTGACTGGTGGTCAAGTCCGGCACAATGTAACAAACCATGGACAAACATGCGAACAAATTCTACTTTTGCAGATACATTAAATCGCTGTGCTTGCAAACGAACAACTTCTGGAGCTATGTACATTTGACCCGCAAGCGAGAAGGCTGGCGGACTTCCTAGCTTGTCTTTATGATGGACATATGAGAAAGAAAGTACATCTGTCGGTTTGTTTTTGCCACGATATTTTTTATTCAAACGTTTAATTTCAAGTGACGAGATAATAGCAACATCCACACCACGTTTTAAAACAGGGATACGTCTTGCTGCGACAGCATACAATATTTCTAATCTTTTTTTAGAGATCGGACTTCGCAAACCTAGAGAAGTAGTAAGAGTAAGCATGCCAAAAAATTACAAACTCGGAACGGTTGTCGAAGACTGCTCTACAGTAGAGGTAGCAGTCTCAGGCGAAGAAACCTGCTCAGTCGTCGTATTCATGTCTAACGTAGTTGTTGTTTGGGGTGACGAAATTGTATCCAAACTACCAATTGTAGTTGATACCGCACTATCTGAAATAACAGGTAATTTTGGCACCGCTGTTCCACGCACTATTTTTCTTTCACCCAAAACCCGTGATACTGACGGTAATTCGATCGGACTAGCCCCCCCTCTAAGCTTAAAGCTGCGTGCCATAGCAAGAATCGTATTACGAAACGCTACTTCTGTTTTGCTGTCAGCGATTCGGTAGGCAATTGCAATAAACTTATCTGCGGTCTGGAAATAATAGGTAAGATAATCTTGCCGACCAAGGCCTCGCTCTCCGGAGCGTGTTTCAAAATATTCGAGTGTATCTATACGCTCATTGGGTACTGTTTGAGCCAGCCAATCACTAAATGTCATACCAAGCGAACGATCAAAAACTCGAACCTCTACATAATCTCCACTGATACTACTAAACAAAACATCTCGGTTATCAGGATCAATAGAATCGGCTCGCCAAGATGACGGGTACAGTAATTGATAGCCAAAAACCGGGTTGGCGTACTCGTTTACGGTCCCGGAATTTATTAACCGAGAAGGCTCTTTCTCGATAGGACTATAGAGAAAATATATCTCATGCCCATCAGGATAGGTGTCATCATCAGAGTCAACCACACCAGGATCAGAACGATATACATTTTCTTCTTGATTACTGAGTGCATCACTATCATCGTCAGCAGCATCGGTCAAAAGCAACGATGGTACATTAAAAACCGCATTTAATGTAGAGACAGGCTGAGTTGCAGGGGCCTGGTTATCGATAACAGGAATGGAAATTGGAGTATTTGTTGTGGTTTGGATATTCGCTATATCAGATGGTTTTTCTGGTAATACCGCTTGCGGACGCATCTGAAACCAGTAGTAGGCAAAACCACCACTCACAACAACCAACAAAAGCCCAACCGATACCAGAGCGAGCATTTTTGGATTTGAGAAAAAATGAACCGGATGGTACTGACTACCACCACCAACCGCACTCTGTTCAGCATATGCTTTCTGATCTGCCACAGGTATAACAGCTGCCGGACGTACATCCACCTCTTTATCAGTTGTCTTAAAATGAATTACCGGATTTGCCCCACCATAAAACTCTTGAGGCATCCCCTGAACACTCAGAGAACTCTTTGATTCTTCGCCATCAGTTGGCAACTTTGGAGAACTACCAAACATAAGCCTATAAACTAGGTATATTAGGAGTA
>JBPOHP010000037.1:0-9629 GCA_052035445.1 Candidatus Magasanikiibacteriota bacterium | reverse complement strand
AAGAACTCCAGGCATTTACCAAGGCCGGAATGTCCCTTGCGGAGGTTGATGCAGAGGCCGAGCGACTGATTATTGAGTGTGGTGGAAAGCCAGCGTTTAAAGGGTACAAATCTCGACCATCTGACCCGCCATTCCCGAGTACGATTTGCGCTTCGGTGAATGAAGAATTAGTCCATGGTATTGCTCGCCCAAACGTCATCCTCAAAGACGGCGATATTTTTAGTATTGATATTGGGATGGAGTGGCCGCACAAGAGTCCGAAGTCCGAAGTCCGAAGTTCGAAGTCTTCGCGCGGCTACTTCACCGATACAGCAATCACGTTTCCGATTGGAAAGATCGAGCCAGAGGTTGAAAAATTATTACGTGTTACCCGAGAAGCGCTGGAGGTGGGAATTACAGCCGCTCAGCCGGGTCGGACGGTTGCTTCGATCGGCAAAGCGATTGAAGCCTATGTTCGCGCAGAAGGTGGCTACGGCATTGTACGTGATTTGGTGGGGCATGGTGTTGGTCATGAGGTGCATGAAGATCCACAAATTCCAAATTTTTATGATCCGTCCCTTGAGCGATTTGTACTGAAGCCCGGCATGGTGATTGCGCTTGAGCCAATGATTTCGCTGTCAGGTGAAATTAATGTGAAGATGAAACGTGACGGCTGGACGATTGTGATGGCTGATGGCTCGCCCTGTGCTCATTTTGAGCATACGCTCATCATTACGCGAACCGGGAATACGGTGGTGACGAGAAGGCCGGATGAGAAGAAAGAGCGATATTAGATATTTGAAATTAGGTCTGTCGTGGTATGAAAATCATCGGTATTGATTACGGAAAAAAGAATATTGGCCTAGCGCTCTACGACACGACCGTGCGCGTGGCTATTCCGTTTGGCATAATTCCGCCTGCCGAGATTGCCGCGGTTGTAAGTAATGAACACATCGATCAGATCGTAATCGGCCTTCCACTGGGGCTTGATGGTAAAGAAAACGAGGCCACGGTACGGGTGCGGAAGTTTGGTGAAGAGTTGAAACAGACGACAGGTTGCCCAGTTGATTATTGCGACGAGCGTTTTACCTCGGTTGCGGCCGATCGATGTGATAGTGGTGTCAGTCGCGATGAGAAGGCAGCGATGGTGATTCTGGAAGAATGGGTGGAAATGAAGAAGCTAGCGTAGTTTTAGAAAACTATAACCAATACTATGAGTAGCATGGGTGTAATGTATTTTTCTTTTAGTCCTTCGCGGGCTGACAAGAAATGGCTTGATCCAAGCGCGCAAAAAGAAATACAAAAGGATATAACTAAGCTCTATGAGGAACGAGTTCATGAGCTTCGAGAAGCAGCTAGCTTGGAAAGCCAGAGGATCGAAAAAAAACTGGTGTCTATTGCTGTTGAAGAGATTTATGGACCAGTACGAGCGGGTTTGCAAAAAGAAGTTTTTAAATATCTAAGTGATAAGGGTTTGGTAATTCCTGGGATAGAATGGGATAAAGACGATGGTATTGGTTTCGCTAACCATAAATTTTTTATGCCAGATGATGAAAAAATGCGATACCTTGAAACTCGGGGGCCTTTGTATCTGCGGGGCGCTGATCAGCGAAATCCTTTCACGCCCGAGTTTTTTTATGATTTTGAGAAACTTCCCGATGTTATTAAAACTAAATTTAACGAAGTAGATTATAAAATTGAGGAACGTTTGCAACAGCTCAAAAAATCTGAATCGAAAAAAGCGGAAGGGTCTTTGGTAGAAAAAAAAACAGAGAGTGCTGTGCGACAAGATTGTATTTCTGATGTAAAGAGTTTAGATATAAAATACGGCTCTTTTGAAGGTGATGAAATTTATGATCGTGAGGGTGACGAAACCGAATGGTCATACGTGGAAGCGCTTATAAAAACGTACGGACTCACCGCTGAAGACAATCTCATTTCAAAAAAAGATTGGATAAAAATTTTTGAAAATATTTCTGTAGAAACAATTCACACAACAGCCGAAGAGGCTGCGCAAAGACTTCATTGGTCAATCAAAGAAGCTGAGGAAGGTTTAAAAGAGTACTTGAGACAAATTCGGTCGGTAATTAAAAATCTAAAAGAAACGCCGGACGCCTTTTTTGTTCGTCAGTACGGAGGAGAAAAATTTGAGATTTCCAAAGACGGAGAAAGGATTCTTGTTGAACGAGCCGAAAAACATTTTGAGGATTTTAAAGATCTTCTGCAGCCGGTTCTATAGGTTTTTTGTGCACGCCATCATCCTCTCTCGCCACGACTACCGCGAAGTTGATCAGCTGATCACGCTGTTTTCGTACGAACGCGGTAAGGAGATGTGCGTGGCCAAAGGCGTCAAAAAGATCGTTAGTAAAAATAGTCCGTTTTTAGAGCCAGGAGTGGTGGCTGAGGTAGAGGTAGTGCCGGGTTCAGAATTTCTTCGGTTGATTCGCGCCACCCCCCTTTTTGTTGGTGCGGCGTGGCGCGCTGATTACAGTTGTCTTCGTGCTGCGACCACGCTGCTTTCACTTGTTGAACAGGTACTGCCGATGGCTGTGCCAGAAAAAAATGTTTTTGCCCTACTTGAAAAGTGGTTTCGCTACCTCAATCTCGTTCCTACGAAAGAGTCTGTAGAAAATTCTGTTGCGGCGTGCGTTGTACGCATCATGAGCGCTTTAGGATTTCAGCCAGTGTTAGAGCAATGTGTGGCCGGGCATGCCTGGGGTACCGAGGAGCAATTTTTTATTGATGTGACACAAGGGGGTGTGGTTTGTGTGCTCCATGTTCAAACAACAGAAAATCGTCGATTTTCGCTTGGCGCAGAAGATTTGAAGCGCATGACCTCACTCCTGAGTGATGATTTTTTTGGTGAGAATAGTATTGTTTCAGAGGTGATTCACCGCGCAGTTTGGAGTTTGGCAAGTCAGGCATTTGATCGGGCACTGCCGAGGTGGTGGACGAGCATATAAAAAAACCGCGTTCCGCGGCCCCCCTCCTGTTTGTGGTCATCTCGTCGGTTTACTTGTTTGTTGGTGTACAAGCTGTGATTGGTAGACGGACGAGTATGTTTGGGCTCGTTTTTACCCAACATTCTGGTAGGTTGTTTTGGCCGGTAGGAAGAAATGTGGGTAATTTTTGCTCCATGGGCGGCTGTTGGCGAAGACTAAACGACATACCTTCGGAGCAGTTCGTGAGACCTGAGACTATAAGTACGCACAAAACCGTTCGCGTATTCATGTAAACTCCTTGGATAAACAAGTATACTTATATTTTAGCCAAGAAAATATTGTTTTGTCAATAGTTATTTAGGGTTGTATGCTTGAAACGAAAGTATTCGTCTGATACTATACGCACTGTTATTTAGTAATAATTTTTGTATGACACATGAAAGTATAAGCGGTAAAGGTTGTAAAACACATGGCTGTATGAAAGCAGTGGGTATTCTGGCTTTGCGTATTATGGTCGCTGTTATTTTTGTATATAGTGGTTATAATAAATTATTCCCCAATCATGCTATGGCAGTGACTGGTTTTGGTGGTATGGGTTTTCCTATGCCGGCTTTCTGGGTTTGGTTGGTGGGGTTAGTAGAATTAGTTGGTGGTTTAATGGTTGGGCTCGGAGTTTACGCACGTTATGCTACCGTTCCTTTGTCTATCACCATGCTTGTAGCAATTTTTGTAGCTCATTGGGGCGGGCCTATTAAAGATTATTTTTTACCCCTCGCTTTGTTAGGCAGTTGTTTATCGATTATGGGGACTGGTGCGGGTCAGTATCGTCTCGTGAAGACTGAGTGTCATTGTGCTGCCAGCAAAGGAATGGATGGTGGAAAAGAAGGTGGTTGCTGCGGAGAAAAAGGGGTGTGCGACTGCGGCGACAAAGAAATGAAAAAATAAGCGTAACAACGCGATCAAAAATCTCCCCAACTCGGGGAGATTTTTGATATAGCTCGCTTGCGTCTTTTGCGGGGTTTGGGTACGATAGAAATATTCGTTGGCTGTTGAGTGCTGGTACGGAAATTGCAAGGTTTCTGAACCCCTTGCAGGTACTGTCCAGCACTCACGAGCTAATTTTCTTATCTATATGTCATCCATTACCACTTCTTCACTCGCTGCGCATGTCGGCCAAGACATTGCTATTCAAGGCTGGCTCTATAACAAACGATCGTCTGGGCCCATCGCTTTTTTAGAAGTGCGTGATGGCTATGGCTGGCGCTCGATTGTCGCTGCTAAAGAAACGCTCTCGGCCGACGTTTGGGCCGAAGTAGAAAAAGTAAGTCAGGAATCTTCGGTCAGACTTGTGGGTACGGTCACGAAGCACCCCAAACGTGAAGGCGTATTTGAGATCCAACTTAAAGAATTCAAAGTTCTGCAACTCGCGGTTGATTATCCGATTGCCAAAAAAGATCATGGGCCAGATTTTCTGCTTGAAAACCGCCATCTATGGCTTCGCAGTAAACGACAATGGGCGATCCTCAGGCTACGCGATCGGATTATGATGGCAATGCAAGAATACTTACATCAAGAAGCATTCATCCGCGTTGATTCGCCGGTGTTTACGCCGAATGCTTGTGAAGGCACAACAACGCTATTTGCGGTACCGTATTTTGAAGAAGGCTCGGCGTTTTTGTCGCAATCAGGCCAATTATATATCGAAGCGGCTATCGGCTCAGTTGGGCGCTGCTATGATTTTGGTCCCGTATTTCGTGCCGAAAAAAGCAAAACCAAACGTCATCTGACTGAGTTTTGGATGATGGATGCGGAAGCTGCCTTTGTCGAGCATGAAGAAAATTTGCGGATTCAAGAAGGCATGGCTCGATATGTTGTTCGAGCCTGTCTTCAGCATTGTTTAGAGGAGTTGGTCATCTTGGAACGTGATATCGAAAAACTTAAAAAGATCGATGCGCCCTTTACGCGTCTTTCGTATGATCAAGCGATTGTTGAACTCAACCGTTTGGGATCGGATATTAAACATGGCGAAGATTTGGGCAATGACGATGAAGCGCTTTTGACCAAAGAAAGCGCGGTGCCAATTTTTATCGAAAAATGGCCACGAGAGATCAAACCATTTTACATGAAACGCGATCCCAGTGATGATCGACGAGTGCTCAACGCTGACTTGATTGCGACCGAAGGTGCTGGCGAAATCGCTGGTGGTAGTCAGCGCGAAGAGAGTTTAGATATCTTGCTTGAACGTATTCGTCACGAAGGGTTGGTAGAAGCAGACTATGAGTGGTATTTGGACACCCGCCGTTATGGCAGTGTGCCGCATTCGGGTTTCGGCTTTGGACTTGAGCGTCTTGTTCGCTGGATTTCTGGCACCGAGCACATCCGTGAATGTATTCCATTTCCACGAACGATTGGACGGTTGAAGCCGTAATAACCGAAAAAAGCAAAAACACCGATTAATCGGTGTTTTGCTATGTGCCGCGGGCGGGAATCGAACCCGCATGACTTGCGCCGAGGGATTTTAAGTCCCTTGTGTCTACCAATTTCACCACCGCGGCAATGGAGGTAGCTAGAATGTAGCATGGTGCTTTTAGTATTTCAAGTCTTAAAAACAGAAAAGCCTTCTGGGGGAAAGAAGGCAGGGTTCGCGATCGTGGATCGGGCAGAGAAGAGGTGGTTTAAGAACGGGTGTTGTTACATCTTGCCATACGTGTCAGGCGCAGCCCAGAAAGTGATGTTGCCCGGAGGACTTCCAGTATAGTGCAGCAGGTGACCAGGTGCGCTCTTGATAAACATCTTGATTGGTAATCTTGCTTTACCTCTTTCCACTGTGCTGTAGAGGAATCCAGTGGTTGATGTCGGGCTCGGATATTCACTAAGTTTACTCATCGTCATGTTCACCGGGGAGCCAGGCTGAACGACCAGGTGACAGTTAAGATAGTCTTCTCGATTTCTCGGCGTGCCATCAATCACCGTCTGGCAGATACCGTAATCGTCCGGGTTGTTAACCGCATGCCGGATGCCCGCCTCCAGTTCAGAGCTGTTGTGAGCGTGATTGTGTCCACACCCACCTGCAGTTATCAGGCTGCCGAGCGTCAAAATCATTGCACCAAAACTCAAAATTCGCTCGCTCATCGGAAACCTCATCTGGCTGGCTAAGCCTGTGTTACTGCCCACACCGTTGCGGTGTTGCAGAGCCACGATAGTGAAATCCGTATCATACGGATCCGCCCAGAATCATTCTGGGACATTTTACCCTAGCCGATTCTAAGGCTTTTGTCAAGGTAAGAGTGGACAACCCGCTTTGGCTCTTCTGCAAGGGGTTTGTTATACTAAGAATGTTAGATATCTACTGGTGGTAGACGAAAATGATTGTGATATTAGACATTTGAAATTCAAAAAATATGCCTTCCGTTACCAAACTCATCATCCCTGTCGCTGGCCTCGGCACCCGTTTTTTGCCTGCTACCAAAGCTCAGCCCAAAGAAATGTTGCCGGTTGTCGACAAGCCGATCATTCAATATGTGGTCGAAGGGGCGGTGGCTTCGGGTATCCGCGATATCATTCTTGTCACCGGTCCCAACAAGCGGGCGATCGAGGATCACTTCAGTCCTAATTATGAACTGATCAGTTGGCTCAAAAAACAGGGTAAGGACGATATGGCTGAGCAAGTAAAGTCGATTGCTGATATGGCAAATTTTGTTTTTATTCGACAAAAAGGGCCGTATGGTAACGGTACCCCAGTACTATGTGCCAAAGATCTGGTAGGTGATGAGCCGTTTGCTGTAATGTGGGGTGATGAATTTTTTTATTCACCCAAAAAACCACATCTTAAACAGCTCATGGATGTTTTTGACCAACACCATGGTCCGGTATTAACGGCGTCTGAAGTGGATGATGAGGGAACAGAAAAATATGGCATTATTGACCCACTAACGATTTCTACGACAGACAAAGTAGTGGAAGTCAAAAATATTGTCGAAAAACCTGGTCCTAAAAAAGCACCATCACGTTTGGCGAGTTTAGGTGGTTTTATTTTGACCCCAGATATTTTTCCTGAGTTAGAAAAAACTAAATTGGGAAAAGGTGGTGAGTTATGGTTGGTAGATGCGCTTTTCAAACTTCTGCAAAAAAGACCAATTTTTGCATGCAAAGTATCTGGTCAATATTACGATACCGGCTCTAAACTCGGGTATCTCAAAGCCAATGTTGATTTTGCGCTCCGTGATGAAAAGCTTAGAAAAGATTTTCGAAAATATCTTCAAGGTGTGGTATAATACGATTATTAGCTAAGTTGTAGTTTACTTACCGCTGTATGAACATGCGTTTTGCTCACCGCTGGTTATCAATTGCGCTTATAGCAAGCATGCTTTTGACTACTGGTTTGGGTTGCCGGTCCACCCAGGTAGCGCAACAACAAGCATCGGTTACGCCTGCAAAACTAGATTTTTGGACGGTATACGATGATGTGGATGCGCTTAAAGCGTTGGTCGCTCGTTACACCGCTGCTCGTCCGTATGTTACGGTAAATATTCGCCAACTCCGCCCTGAAGAAGTCTATCAGCGATTGATAGAAGCTTTAGCGGAAGATCGTGGTCCAGATATTATTTCGGTTCGCAATCGTTGGTTACCTGGGCTCAAAACAAAATTAGCATCCATGCCAGAAGAAGTTCCTGATAACACGGTGCAGATTACCGGTGATGCTTTTAATAGTAAAACTGTTATTACTCAGGGTACGCGCCAAATGTTGACAGTGCCGCAGTTGGACAGTGAGTATGTTCGAACGGTCAAACAAGATGTTGTTATGGATAACAAAATTTACGGCCTCCCGCTGTCTCTTGATACAATGGCGGTTTTTTATAACAAAGACATATTGGATCGCGCAAATATCGCCGAAGTTCCAAAAACATGGAAAGATTTGCAAGAAGCAATTAAAAAAATTACGAAACTCGATCGTACAGGTAAGTTGGTTCAGGCAAGTGCTGCGCTTGGTACTAGTACTAATATTCCGGGTTATGACGATCTTTTGTATGTGCTGTTCCAGCAGAGCGGTCTTGCGTTTGTTGATAAGGTTTCCGGATATCCTCGCTTCCAAGCAACGCGTGGCACAGACGGTGATCAACCTCCGGGTATGACCGTTGTAGATTTTTATACAGATTTCGCTAATCCATCGAGTGAATCATATTCGTGGAACGCAGAACAGCCGCCAGCGCTCGATAGTTTTGCTAACGGGTCACTCGCTTTTTTATTTGGTTATAGTTATCATACTGCTGCTATCCGCGCTCGGGCCCCGCAGCTTAATTTTGGAGTCGTACCTTTGTTTCAGTTTAATCCAGAAAGTCCTGCTAATGTAGCCAATTATTGGGTGCAGGCAGTCACTAAAAAATCAAAAAATCAAGAAGCCGCCTGGTCACTCATTGACTATTTGGCTCATTCACCAGTCACCAAAGAATATTTGGACAGAACAAACCGTCCGACCGCCTTACGTACCTATCTAGCTGCCCAAAGAGAAGTGACCGATTTGGCTCCATTCGTGTCTCAGGTTTTGGTGGCTAGTAGTTGGTATCATGGAACAAATTACGAAGCCGCTACCCAAGCACTTGGTGATATGATTACTGAGTGGCAGGTTCCGATTCCGGAAGGAGAAAACCCAGTACGGTGGCGCCAAAATATTCTCGATCGCGCGGCTTCAAAAATACAACAAACTTTTTAATGTATGAAACTACTTCGTTTTCTTACAGTACCATTGTTTATTGCGAGTTTTTTGACTGGTTTTTGGTTAGGGTCGGCACCAGTAGAGGCGGCCGGTGCCTGTTATTGTGAAGCAAGTACGGTTATTGATGCTAAACCTGAAGACGTTGATACCGCAATATTTAGTGATCGTACCAAGTTTGACGCTCAATGCTTAGCGAGTGTGCCCAAGGAAGATTGTGTAGCGCGTTCAAAAGCAGTGGATACTAAATTTACCAAATGTTTATATCAAGAAACTGTTGAAGCGTGTAATACGCTCAAAACAGGCTTTGACAGTGCTTTGCAATTAAATCTCAAAAACGTTCTCTTAGCCCGCAACGGAACTCTTCAACCACCAGCTGCTGGTACCTCAGAAACAGATAATACGAGCAACCAAGGATTGCTTGGCAGAATTTTACCCGATTGCGTTTTTGATAGTTCTGTTCAAGGTGAATGCAAAGATGTCAGCGTATTCATCAAACTTGCTATTGATTTGGCAAACGTACTGTTGTCGGTAGTTGGTGGTCTAGCACTTCTCGCTTTTTTGTATGGCGGATTTGTGCTTATTTTATCGCAAGGTAATGCCGAACAAATAGATAAAGGAAAAAGCGCAATGGTGGCAGCCCTCATTGGTCTTGCGGTGGTATTCGGAGCTTATCTTTTGGTAAACATTCTTAGTGATGCGTTAAACGTAGGAAATGATTTTCGCTTATCGTAAGGACATAAGTATGCCTACATTGAATCGTAGATTTTTGACGATAGCCGGTGTTGTTATTGCGGGTTTTGTGGTTTTTGTTGGGCAGAAGGCGTTTGCTTATAGTATTAGTATTGGTGATTACCAAATTTTGGGTGATGTGTCAGCAGTAAAAGTAGTGGATCAAAATTTTAAATCCATCATCAACGAACCGTGTTCAAACAAAAATTCTTGTCCCGGAGCGTGTGTTTGTACGATGAAATACGATCCGCTAGGAAAAATTTCGA
>JBPOHP010000105.1:0-2913 GCA_052035445.1 Candidatus Magasanikiibacteriota bacterium | reverse complement strand
TTAACACCACACGACGCGAGTAGTGCTGGAACTTCGTGCCCAGCCACAAACCCGAGCGGTTCTACAATCAAGTAATCGTAGCGCCCGCTCTCGACGATTGCCGAGATGATACGCCGCGCTTCTTGTTCGTCGCGGCAGCCGAAACACCCAGAATTCATCGCCTGAACGTCCGCGATATCAGCCATCACTTGCGCATCTGTCGTTGCCTGAGTACCATCGTCGTTGCACACAATTGCCACCCGGTTGCCGAGCGTACCAGATCGCACCAGAGCGTGAATGAGAGTTGTTTTTCCGGCACCTGGAGGACCAAGAACGAGCAGTGTCTGCATTTTTTTCATCGAAGTATCCTTTTTGTAATGAGCGCCTAATCGATAGCCACTATAGCTACCGAACAAGGCTCTCACGAAAGAACATCTCCCCATTTTGCACTGCGACCGTTGCTCGTAAAATATTCGTGCTGACACCATTCTACCAACGATGGTTCGTCATTCATCACCGCCCTGATAGCTTCATGCTCAGCAACCGCCGATACCAGCAATTCGTCAGGCCATGCACTACGATCAGTTAGTTCGGCAAATCCCAACACTCGAAGCCGCGCACTAAGAAAACTAAATCGTTTAGTACAAATATATCCAACTTTAGAACAATGTTCGCGCAAAGAGCCAAGCGTTCTAAGCTCTCGCGCTGTTCCAGCATACGCCTGATATTTATATTTTAACCAGATCTCAGGTGTGTCAAAAAGTATAGCTGAAGATAGTTCTTCCAGCCGTCGTACCAAAGTTTGTTGGCGCGCCATCAGGGTCGCAAGCCCACGATTTCCCTCGTAATCACGTAAAACAGCGGAAAGTGTTTTTCCTTCACGACGAGCGCATGTTTCGGCATACTTAAACATATCTGCTTCACAAGATTGGCGGACATCTTTTAATTTTGAATAAACACGGTAACAATCCAGAAGCCATGCAACATTCTGCTCGGTATCAGCGATATGGTAAGACATATTTATAAATTCCAATAAGGAGTGATCGAGCGTGCTGAAACATTTTTTCCAATACAGACAATAGCTGCTTTTTTAGCGACGTTTGATAACACAACGTTATGGTACTGACGTGTTGCTTCAACATGCCACCATCCACCATTATTTCCTAAAACATAGCCTTTAACACGCATAACATTCATCGTCGGATCAGCGATAAGTTTCGCTATAATTGAATACAAATCTTCAACAGAAAATTTTGATTCTGGATAGCACACCGTGTAGACAACATCATCATGAGATCTGGTTTTTGGTAAAGATAGGGCAGTGCCCATATACTGCTCAACCTGTGACGGTACGTAATGAGAAAATAGTTCCGCAAACTGCTCTGCCGGCCCTCCTGAACGAACGAGCGTTATATGAGGCGCGGCCGCTCGTACTGCGCACTCAAGCGTTTCAACCGAAGACGCGACGGCAAGATCTGTTTTACTCAACACAACGCAATCAGAAGTAATCAGCTCGCGTTGCAAAAAAGGCACTGAGTCGACAGTCTCGCTGAGAGTATCAAGCACCATAATACTTTTAACAAGATCAAATTTTCGCAAAAAAATCTCGTCTAAATAAAGTGAGGCGAGTAAGTCCGTAGAAGAAGCGACGCCTGTTGTTTCAATCACGACAGGTTTGGTCCAATTTTTGCGAGCCAAATCTTCAAGAACGCGTCGCATATCACTAAACGATGAACAACATACACACCCACCAGAAATTTCGGCAATCAACCCGTCGTCGACATGTTCCTGAAGCGTCGTTTGGTCAATATTTTCATGCGCAAACTCATTTTCAATTATAAAGGCGCCACGCACATATTCTGTCGCAAGCAGTTGTTTAAGTAGTGTAGTTTTGCCACTGCCGAGCGAACCATGAACCAAAACTAAAGGAATGCGATTATCGAGATCGGCCATATGTTTTTTCTTTCTGATATATGATATTTGAATTCGTATTAAGCGATGAGCACGGGTGCCAAATAAACTGCATCTTAAGATCGTCGAATGATTTTTGCTCAACAGGAGTGTACAAAAGTTTTTTTAAATCACACGAGCTTCGTACCGAAAGCACCGCATTATGCTTAATTTGAAGACCAATTTTTTTAATCAATATGTTTTTTTGTTTCGGCGTTTGTCCTACCATAGCAGCCATCACAATATAATCATACGTACGATAACGTTCAAACAAATAAGCATCACACCGATAAACTTTGACGTAGTTATTTAAACCTAGTGCGCGTAATATTTTTTTTGACCGAATAACTGCCTGCGCATCGATATCCAAAATATCAACACGTACATTAAATAACCGATGCATTAAAATCGCAGTTAAAGGAAGTGGCCCACCACCTATAAACAGACATTTTTTGACCGGCTTCTCAGTAAGAGATTGCGCAAAATAATATTCAAGAGCAACCCGTCGCGCATATCGTTTATACGAAGGAAAGGTTAGAAGCTCTTTTTCTGGATCAGAGCTATCAACAATTTTTTTTGACCATTCGCTTTCGGAAGATGATCCATATATTGCATAAAATTTACGGAAGGCTACTGCTTTACTTGAAATATCCCGATCCAAAAGAATTTTTTCGGATATATCTGCAGGAGCGGTCGTGCAAATTTTTTTTAACTGGTTAGTCAGCGCGTCAGTATCCTTGCCCTCAAAGGTGCGCAGATCACGTATTTTTTGATAAATATCAAGAAGCTGGCGCTTTATTTTTAATATTTTTTTGGTCATATTTTTCAGATATTTTTTTACTCGTCTTTGGAGAGCCGCCACACTGTTTACACAAACCGTAAAACTCAAGCGTATGATTAATAATTTTAAAACCGTTTTTTTGCAAAATACGTTTCTCAATTTCATTGAGATCGTTCGCCAACTCAACATCTTCAACCTTGTCA